>JBQCFR010000224.1:0-6633 GCA_051958885.1 Tsuneonella sp. | reverse complement strand
CCTGTTCGACGAGGTGGTCGATGGCGACGGGACGGCGGTGGTGTGGATCGGCGGCGACGATTGGACCCGCCGGGTCGCGGAGCGCGCGCAAGCGAGGGGTCTGCGCGTGCTCACCGTGGGCGAGCAGGGGGAGGCAATCCGCCTGCTCGCCCGTACCCCCACCCAACTCGGCCAGACGCTGGAGCTTGAGCACGCCGGGCAGAAGCGCACGGTCAAGCTGCCCCTGATCGGCGCGTACCAAGCGGCGAACGCGCTGGTCGCGGCGGGGCTCGTGCTCGCGACGGGAGGCGATGCGGGCGCGACGTTCGACGGGCTTGCGCGGCTGCAGCCGGTGCGCGGGCGGCTCGAGCGGGCAGCGATCACCCAGGCCGGTGCGCCCGTCTATGTCGATTACGCGCACACGCCGGACGCGCTCGAAGCTGCGATCGACGCGCTTCGTCCGCATGTCGAGCACCGCCTGATCGTGGTGTTCGGCGCAGGCGGCGACCGCGATCAGGGCAAGCGGTCAGAAATGGGCCGTTCGGCTGCGAGCAAGGCGGACTTGGTCATCGTTACCGACGACAACCCGCGCGGCGAGGATCCGGCGGCGATCCGCCGCGCGGTGCTCGAAGGCGCGCCCCGCGCGCAGGAAATCGGCGACCGGCGCGCGGCGATCTGCGCGGCGATCGCGCAAGCCGGGGCAGGGGACATCGTACTCGTCGCCGGCAAGGGACACGAACAGGGCCAGATCATCGGCTCGGGAGACAGCATGAAGGTTTTGCCCTTCGACGACGTAACCGTGGCGCGCGAGTGCGCCGCCCCGCAGGCCGGTCGGGCGTGAGCGCGCTCAACGCGATCCTGCGCTGGCCGGCCGACCGGCGCGATGCGCTCGGGCTGGCGCTGTGGGATGCCGATGCGATCGCCGCGGCGACCGGCGGCGCCGCGAGCGGCGCTTTCCAGTGCGCCGGGGTCGAGATCGATTCCCGCGACGTGCGCTCGGGCGACCTGTTCGTCGCGCTGAAGGGCGAGGCGACCGACGGCCACAAGTTTCTCGCCAAGGCCTTCGCCAATGGCGCGGCCGCGGCGCTGGTCAGCGAACCGATCGACGCGCCGCACGTGCTGGTGGAGGATACGACGCGCGCGCTCGTCGCGCTTGGCGCGGCCGCAGGGGAACGCGCGCAGGCGCGGCGGATCGGGGTGACCGGATCGGTCGGCAAGACCGGGGTCAAGGAAGCCATATTTGCCGCGCTCGACCGCACCAGCCGCGGCCACGCGCATCGCTCGGTGCGCAGCTACAACAACCATGTCGGCGTGCCGCTGAGCCTTGCCCGGATGCCGGCGCGCAGCCGCTACGGCGTGTTCGAGATGGGCATGAACCACGCGGGCGAGATCGCCGCGCTGACCGGGCAGGTCCGCCCGCATGTCGCGGTGATCACCACGATCGCCCCGGCGCACATCGAGAACCTCGGCAGCGAGGAAGCCATCGCCGACGCCAAGGCGGAGATCTTCGGCGGGCTCGTCGAAGGCGGCACTGCGGTGATCCCGGCCGACAGCCCGCATTTCGAGCGGCTGCGGGTGCATGCGCTGGCGGCCGGCGCCAGGGTGCTCTCGTTCGGCCGCGCGCGCCATGCCGACGTGCGCTTGCTCGATGCAATCCCCAGCGCCAACGGCGGCTCGCTGGTGACTGCCGACCTCGGCGCCACCCGCGTGTGCTATTCGGTCGCCGAGCCCGGCGAGCACTGGGTCGCGAACTCGCTTGCGGTCATGGCGGCGGTCAGCGCCTGCGGCGGCGATCTCGGCGCGGCGGGGCTGGCGCTGGCCGAGATGGGCGGGCTCAAGGGGCGCGGAGCACGTCACCGGATCGCCGCGCCCGGCGGCCATGCGCTGCTGATCGACGAGAGCTACAACGCCAATCCGGCCTCGATGCGCGCCACCCTGCGCCAGCTCGGCCAGACGCCTGCCACGCGGCGCGTCGCGGTGCTCGGCGCGATGAAGGAGCTGGGCGATTTCGCGCCGGGCTTCCACGCCCAGCTCGCCGAGCCGCTCGGCGAAGCGCAGGTCGATTTCGCGGTGCTCGTGGGCGAAGAGATGCTGCCGCTCGCGCGCGAACTGGGGAAAGGAGGCGCGCTTCCGCTTGGCAAGGCGGTGGCGTTCGCGCATTGCGACAGTCCTGCCGGGGCGATCTCGGCGCTCGAGGAGTATGGGCTGACCGCAGGCGACGCCCTCCTCGTGAAGGGGTCGAACTCGGTGGGACTGAACCGGCTGGTTGCCCACTTCACTGCCCGGGAAGGGTGAATGCTCTATCTTCTCGCCGAGTGGCTGCATTTCGAGGGGCTTTTCAACCTCGTCCGCTACCAGACCTTCCGCGCGGGCGCGACGCTGCTGACCGCGCTGCTGATCGGGCTCGTCATCGGGCCCAAGTTCATCAACATGCTGCGCGTGCGCCAGGGCAAGGGCCAACCGATCCGCGAGGACGGGCCGCAGACGCACCTCGCCAAGCGCGGCACCCCGACGATGGGCGGGCTGATGATCCTCGTCAGCCTGATGCTCGCGGCGCTGTTCTGGATGGACCCGCGCAATCCTTTCGTGTGGGCCTGCATCGCGGTCACGCTGGGGTTCGGCGTGATCGGTTTCCTCGACGATTACGACAAGGTCCGCAAGGCGAGCCACAAGGGCGTGTCGGGCAAAGTCCGGCTGCTGATGGAGTTCATCGTCGCCGGCATCGCGGCGTGGATCGTCGTCGGGCAGATCAACACGGTGCTCTACGTGCCGTTCGTGATGGACAGCGGCATTCCGCTGGGGCCGTTCTATTACGTGTTCGCGGCGCTGGTGATGGTCGGCGCGGGTAACGCGGTGAACCTGACCGACGGGCTCGATGGGCTGGCGACGATGCCGGTGATCATCGCCTCGGGCACGTTCGCGATCATCGCCTATCTCGCGGGGCGCGAGGACTTTTCCGCCTACCTGGGCATCCCGCACGTGCCCGGCGCGGGGGAGCTGGCGATCTTCTGCGCGGCGATCATGGGCGCGGGATTGGCCTTCCTGTGGTTCAACGCTCCGCCGGCGGCCGTGTTCATGGGCGACACCGGCAGCCTGGCGCTCGGCGGCGCGCTGGGCGCGATCGCGGTCGCCAGCCACCACGAGATCGTGCTGGCGCTGGTCGGCGGGCTGTTCGTGGTCGAGGCGGCGAGCGTGATCATCCAGGTGTTCTGGTTCAAGCGAACGGGCCGCCGCGTGTTTCGCATGGCGCCGATCCACCACCACTTCGAGCAGCTCGGGTGGAGCGAGAGCAAGGTCGTGATCCGCTTCTGGATCGTCTCGATCGTGCTCGCGCTGTTGGGCCTCGCGACGTTGAAGCTGCGGTGACTGGCACCCTCCGACCCTCGCTGCGCTCGTGCCACCTCCCCCAGAGGGGGAGTTTCTCGGTTGTTGGAGTCTCCCCCTCTGGGGGAGGTGGCGGCGCGCAGCGCCGACGGAGGGGGCACGCGTGATCACCTCCCCCAACTTCGCCGGCAAGCGCTACGCCGTCCTCGGCCTCGCCCGTTCGGGCCTCGCGACGGTCGAGGCGCTGGTCGCCAGCGGTGCGCGGGTCACCGCGTGGGACCGGCAGGATGTCGCGCGCGCGAAAGTCGATCCGGCGAACGTGCTGCTCGCCGATCCGCTCGAGATCGACCTGACCGGATATGACGCGATCGTCGTCTCCCCTGGCGTCCCGCTCAATACCCACCCGATCGCCACGCGCGCGGCGCAGTTCGGCGTGCCGGTGATCGGCGACATCGAATTGTTCGCGCAGGCGCGCGCCAGCCTGCCGCCGCACAAGGTGGTCGGGATCACCGGCACCAACGGCAAGAGCACCACCACCGCGCTGGTGCACCACATCCTCCAGACCGCCGGCGTGCCCTCGCTGATGGGCGGCAACATCGGCCTGCCGATCCTGAGCCAGGACCCGCTTCCGGAGGGCGGGGTCTACGTGCTCGAGCTGTCGAGCTACCAGATCGACCTGACGCAAAGCCTCGACTGCGACGTGGCGGTGCTGCTTAACGTCACGCCCGATCATCTCGATCGGTACGAGAGCTTCGAGGCTTATGTCGCATCGAAAGAGCGGCTACTACAAATGCAATCGTCCGAGCACGCTATCGTGTTCGGCTCCTCGTTTCACCGACAACGCCGTGCGACTTACGATCATTATTTGGCTTGCCGAGAAGCGCTCAAAGTACAGTGCTGGCCCGCGGACGCAATGCAAGACCCATACGACCTTTGGAGTCCCTTCGACGGGCACGAAATGCTGTCCGTTCAGAGTGACTGGCCGTCCCTCCAAGGACCGCATAACGCGGAGAACGCGGGCGCGGCGATGGGCGTTTGTTTCTTACTCGGGCTCAACGACGAGCAAATGGACCAAGGCCTCCGCACCTTCACCGGCCTCCCCCACCGCATGGAGCGCGTCGCCGAGCATGACGGCGTGACTTTCGTCAACGACAGCAAAGCCACCAACACCGACAGCTCCGCCCCCGCGCTCGCCGCGTTTCCGGCGAACGGCCATGGGCCGCGTATCCACTGGATCGTCGGCGGGCTGCCCAAGGAGGACGGGCTCGGCGCGACCGAGCAGCATCTCGCCAACGTCAAGGCCGCCTATACGATCGGCGAGGCCGGCCCGCGCTTTGCCGAGCTGCTGAGCGGTCGGGTCAAGGTCGAGCAGTCCGAAATGCTATGTGAAGCGGTCCGCAGCGCGGTGGCGAATGCCGTGCCAGGCGACGTCGTGCTGCTCAGCCCGGCCTGCGCCAGCTTCGACCAGTTCAAGGACTACGAGCAGCGCGGCGAGCGCTTCCGCCAGTTCGTCGCCGCGCTGACCGAGGACGACGCCGACCCGGCGGAGATCTGCCTGCAGGGGACCGGGCAATGACCACCGCGCAGCCCTACATCCCGCGCAGCGGCGAGCGCGTGCGCACCGAGCGCTATCGCAGTTCGCGCAAGCATGAGCTCAAGGTCTGGTGGCGCGAGATCGACCGCGTGCTGCTCGGCCTGGTGCTACTTCTGATGTGCATCGGCACCGCCGCCGTCGCCGTGGCCAGCCCGGCGAGCGCGCACCGGCTGTCTACGCACGCCGTCAAGCTGCCCGATCTTTACTTCTACTGGGCGCACATCCGCTGGCAGGCGGCGGGGCTGGTGGTCATGTTCGGCGCCTCGAAGCTGACCAAGGAAAATGCCCGCCGCACCGGGATCGTGCTCGCCGCCTCGATGCTGTTCTTCCTCATGCTGGTCCCGGTGATCGGCAGCGAGGTCAACGGCGCCAAGCGGTGGATCAACTTCGGCATCGGCTTCCAGCCCTCGGAGTTCCTCAAGCCCGCCTTCGCCATCTTGCTGGGGTGGATCGTGAGCTGGCGCATCCGCGATCCGAACCTGCCGGTGCTGGTGATCGTCACCGCGATCATGGGCCTCGTTGCGGGGCTGCTGATGATGCAGCCCGATCTCGGCGACGCGATCCTGTTCGCCGGGGTGTGGTTCGTCATCGTCCTGCTCGCGGGCATTCCGCTGAAGCGCGTGGGGCTTCTCGCTGGGGGCGGGCTCGCGCTGCTGACCGCGACCTACTTCCTCTACGACAACGCGCGCCACCGCATCGACAGCTTCCTCGGCGGCGGCACCGCGTTCGACCAGGTCGATCTCGCCAGCCGCACGCTGACCGCCGGCGGGTGGACCGGCGCGGGCCTGTGGCTGGGCGTGCGCAAGATGAACCTGCCCGAGGCGCACACCGACTACATCTTCTCGGTCATCGGCGAGGAGTTCGGGCTGATCGCCTGCGCGCTGATCGTGATGGTGTACCTGGCGCTGATGGTCCGCGTGCTGGTGCGCCTGGCGGACGAGGAGGACCTGTTCACGCTGCTCGCCGCCGCCGGGTTGGCGACGCAGATCGGCGGGCAGGCGTTCATCAACATCCTCGTCAACCTGCAGCTGTTCCCGTCGAAGGGCATGACGCTGCCGCTGATCAGCTACGGCGGTTCCTCGACCATCGCGGTGTGTCTCGCGGTCGGGCTGCTGCTGGCGCTCACCCGGCGCAATCCGTTCCTCACCCGCGAGACGCCGGGCCTGCGCGCGATGCTCGCCGAACAGGGCAAGCAGGCGTGACCGGAGCAAGCCGCCACTACGTGCTCGCCGCCGGCGGCACCGGCGGCCACCTGCTGCCGGCGTTTGCGCTCGCCACCGAGCTGGATCGGCGCGGGCACCACGTGGCGCTGGTGACCGACACGCGCGGCGCGGAGATTCCCGGCAAGCCCGACTTCCTTCCCGCGCACGTCCTGCCCGCCGGGCGCTTCGGCAAGAACCCGCTCCACTGGCCGCGCGGCCTCGGGGCGGTCGCCGAAGGGCGCAACATGGCGCTGCGCCTGTTCGAGACCTTCGAGCCGAGCGCGGTGGTCGGCTTCGGCGGCTACCCGGCGCTTCCCGCGCTGCTCGCCGCGACCAAAGCGGGTATCCCGAGCCTGATCCACGAGCAGAACGCGGTGCTCGGGCGGGTCAACCGGCTGCTCGCCGGGCGGGTCGAGGCGATCGCCACCGCTTACCCGGAGGTCCAGCGCCTCAAGCCCAAGCTGCAGGACAGGGTGCACCTCGTCGGCAACCCGGTCCGCGCCGAGGTGCTGAGCCTGCGCGAAGAGCCGTTCC
>JBQCFR010000223.1:0-4501 GCA_051958885.1 Tsuneonella sp. | reverse complement strand
GATCATGCCGACTTCCAGCGCCACGCGGTTCGGCATCTTGGAAATGCGCTGCGGCCCCTCATGAACCGAGAGGTATGAGCCGACGCCATGGCCGGTGCCGTGGTCGTAGTCGAGCCCGACCTCCCACAGCGGCCGGCGCGCGATGGAATCGAGCGCGCTGCCGGTGGTGCCGCGCGGGAAGCGCGTGGTGGCGAGGGCGATGTGGCCCTTGAGCACGCGGGTGAAGCGGTCCTTCTGCTCGGCGGAGGGCTGGGCCGACCCGTCGGGAGTGCCGATCCACACGGTGCGCGTGATGTCGGTCGTCCCGTCGAGATACTGGCCGCCCGAATCGCACAGGAACACGCTGCCCGGCTGGATCGCGATATTGCTGTCCTCGTCCACCCGGTAGTGCGGCAGCGCGGCGTGCGGGCCGGCGGCGCTGATCGTGTCGA
Source organism: Tsuneonella sp. (assembly GCA_051958885.1). Lineage (GTDB taxonomy): Bacteria > Pseudomonadota > Alphaproteobacteria > Sphingomonadales > Sphingomonadaceae > Tsuneonella. Next base: position 4,070 of record JBQCFR010000223.1, on the reverse strand, counting down.
ACGACAGGTCGCGCAAGTCTTCGCTCTCGTCGCGGAAGCTCCGCAGCTTCGCGGCGGCGGAGAGCTCGTCGACGCCGCCCTTGGGCGCTTCGACGCTCAGCCAGTGGAGGTACTTCGCCACCGCCGCGCCGTCGCGCGCCTGCGCATCTCGGTGCCCCTGCTGCTCGACCGGGTTCTTGATCGCGCGCGGCAGGATCGTCGGGTCGCGCGTCGCCACCGGCTTCGCGCCGGCGCTCTCGAGCGCGTGGAAGATCGCCGCCACGCCGTAGTTGGGATCGACCGCGACGGTCTTGCCCGCCAGCGCGCCGAGACCGCCTTCGAAGCCGGTGCGCGGGCGGATCGTCACCGCGTTGCCGAGGTGCTGGCGCAGCGCGGGGGTGACCTTCTCCTCGGCGATGAACAGCTCGGCGGTGCCGTCGGCGTGAGCGATGACGTAGGACAGCGCCACCGGCGTGCGCTCGACGTCCGCGCCGCGAATGTTGAGCAGCCAGGCGACCGAATCGAGCGCGCTGATGACCGCCGCGTCGTAGCCTTCGGCCTTGAGCCAGTCGGCGACCTGCTGGCGCTTGTCCGCGCTGCTCTGCCCGCTGCGGGCATCATCGTGCACCAGCGCGGGCGCCGCCGAGGGCTCAGGCCGGTCGGCCCACACTGCGTCGATCGGATTGTGCGCGACGGCGACGAGCTCGCCGTGCTTCTTCGCGAGCGCGTTGGCGACGCCTTGCGCCCAGCCTTTCGAGTGCAGCCAGGCGTCGTAGCCGATCTTCGCCCCTTCGGGCGCGTTCTCCGCCAGCCACTTCGCGGGGCTGGTCGCCGGAACCGACTGGTATGCGAACAGCTTCTCGTCGACCTGCTCGCGTACTTGCACGGTGTAGCGCCCGTCGACGAAGATCGCCGCCGTGTCGCGCAGCACGACGGCCGTTCCCGCCGAGCCGCCGAATCCGGTGAGCCACGCGAGCCGCTGCGCGTAGCCGCCGATGTACTCGCTCATGTGCTCGTCGGAGATCGGCACGATGAACCCGTCGAGTCCCTGCCGCTTCAGTTCCTCGCGCAGGGCGGAGAGGCGGGCTTCGTGCGTTTGCATGAGCATGGCTTGCGGTCCTTTCCCGCCCCACATAGGGCGGCGCGATGAACGATGCCACCGTCAAGCCGCCCCTCGCACCGCCCCGGGCCCTGAAGAAGCCCTCGAGCGTGACGCATCACGGCGTGACCGTGACCGACGACTACGCCTGGCTGCGCGACGCGAGCTATCCGGTTGTCGACGATCCCGAGGTCCTCGCGCACCTCGAGGCGGAGAACGCCTGGTTCGAGGCGCGGATGAAGCCGCACCAGCCGCTGATCGACACGCTGTTCAAGGAAATGCGCGGGCGGATCAAGGAAGCCGACAAGTCGGTCCCCCAGAAGGACGGCGACTGGCTCTACTGGATCGAGTTCGAGGAAGGCGCCGAGTACAAGAAATGGTGGCGCAAGCCGGTGGCGGGCGGGCCTGACGAGCTGCTGCTGGACGAGCCGGCCCTGGCCGCGGGCAAGGAGTATTTCCGGCTCGGCGCGATCTCGGTCTCCAGCGACGGGACCAGGCTCGCCTATTCGGTCGATGACAACGGTTCGGAGCGGTTTACCGCGCGGGTCAAGGACCTCTCGACGGGGGACCTGTTCGCGGACGAGATTCCCGGCACGCTGTCCTCGCTGGTGTGGGCCGCGAACGACCGCGCGCTGGTCTATTCGCTCGCCAACGAGCAATGGCGCACCGACAACGCGCGGCTGCACTGGCTGGGCCAGCCGGTGGCCGACGACGTCGAGCTCTACCACGAGGACGACGAAGGCTTTCGCGTCGGCTCGGGCCTGTCGGCGAACGAGAAGTGGTTGATCATCGCCACCAGCGACCACGAGACCAGCGAAGTGCGGCTGATCCCCGCTGCCGATCCGCTGGCCGAGCCGATCCTCGTCAAGCCGCGGCGGAAGGGCGTCGAGTACGACGTCGACGAGCGGGAGGGCACGCTCTACGTGCTCGCCAACGACACCCACGAGAACTTCCGGCTGGCGACCGCGCCGCTGGAGACGCCCGGCGAATGGACCACGCTGATCGCGGGCTCGGACGCGTTCTACCTCACCGGCTTCGACCTGTTCCGCGACTTCTTCGTGGTCGAAGGGCGGCAAGGCGGGCTCGATACGATCGAGGTCCGGTACTACGGCGATCCAGCACGGATCGAGCCGATCGCCTTTCCCGAGGCGAGCTACACCGCCGGCCTCGGAGACAACCCCGAGTGGGCGATGGACCGCCTGCGGGTCAGCTACGAATCGATGGTCAGTCCCGCCACGACATACGACTATCACGTCGCCGAGCGGCGGCTGGAAGTGCTCAAGGTGCAGGAGATTCCCTCCGGCTACGACGCCTCGCTCTACGCGACCGAGCGGCTGGAGATCGCCGCGCGCGATGGCACCCCGATCCCGGTGAGCGTGGTGTACCGCAAGGACCGCAAGAGCCCCGGCCCGCTGCACCTCTACGGCTACGGCGCTTACGGGATCGCGATTCCGCCGGGCTTCTCGACCACGCGCCTCAGCCTCGTCGACCGCGGCTTCGCCTATGCCATCGCGCACATTCGCGGCGGGGACGATCTCGGCCGTGCGTGGTACAAGGCCGGCAAGCTGGAGCGGCGGGTCAACACCTTCACCGACTTCGTCGACGCGGCGAAAGGGCTGATCGCGCGCGGGTTTACCGGGGCGGGCCGGATCTCGATCTCGGGCGGCTCGGCGGGCGGCGAGCTGATGGGCGCCGTGATCAACTCCGACCCCGAGTTGTGGGGCGCGGTGGTGGCGCACGTGCCGTTTGTCGACGTGCTGGCGACGATGCTCGACGCCTCGCTGCCGCTGACCCCCGGCGAATGGCCCGAATGGGGCAACCCGATCGAGGACCGCGCCGCGTTCGAGACGATCCGCGGCTATAGCCCGTACGACAACGTGCGGGCGCAGGCCTATCCGCCGATTCTCGTCACCGCCGGGCTCAACGATCCGCGCGTGACCTATTGGGAGCCGGCCAAGTGGGTCGCCCGGCTGCGCGAGCTGAAGACCGGCGACAGCGAGCTGCTGCTCAAGACCAACATGGGTGCAGGCCACGGCGGCAAGTCGGGCCGCTTCGAGAGCCTGCACGAAACCGCCGAGGAGTTCGCGTTCATCCTCTGGCAGATGGATCGGACGGTTTGAACCGGGTGTTCGGCGGCAAATGAAGCGCTTCATTCGCACCTTTGTCGCCGCGCCCGAGCACATCGACGAGCTCGGCCACGTCAACAACGCGGTCTGGCTGCAATGGGTGCAGGACATCGCCACCGCGCACTGGAACGCCGTCGCCGCGCCGCAAGACGTTGCCCGCTACGTCTGGGTCGTCACCCGTCACGAGATCGATTACCGCGGCAACGTCGCCCTCGGCGAGAGCGTCACCGCGGAAACCTGGATCCCCGGGAAACCTCGCGGCGCCCAGTTCGATCGCTGCGTCGAATTCCGCGACGGCGGCGGCAAGCGTATCGTCACCGTGCGCTCGACCTGGGCGATGCTCGACAGGCAGAGCGGCCGGCTGGTCCGCGTCCCTGCCGAGGTCGCCGCGCCGTTCCTGCCAGAGGGTGGCTAGACGAACTCGACCCAGGCGGTGCCGTTCTCGTCGCGGTAGACCCGCGCCGCCTCGCCGCGCGGGGCGTCGGCATTGGCGCTGGTGACGGTCTGCGCCCGGACGATCTCGGCGCTCGCGGTCGCGCTCACCGAAACCCCGGGGTGAGGCGCTGCGGCGGCTGCCGCCAGCAGGGCGAGCGCTGGGACCATTCCGGCGCTCTTGAGGAATCGTTCACCAAGACCGCAAGGCTTTCGCTAACCGTGTCCCCACGCGGCACAAATGTGGCGCGGCGGTGCCATCCGAAAAGCGTGCTTGCGGCTCCCAGACCCCTTTGCTAGAGGCCCGCGCCTACCCGGGGGCCGCCGCCTGGCGCCGCCGTTTTTCATGCGATGTGCGGTCGTGGCGGAATTGGTAGACGCGCAACGTTGAGGTCGTTGTGGGCGAAAGCCCGTGGAAGTTCGAGTCTTCTCGA
>JBQCFR010000222.1:0-3670 GCA_051958885.1 Tsuneonella sp. | reverse complement strand
CGGCACAGCTCGAAATCGTCCTCGCCATGGTCGGGCGCCATGTGGACGAGGCCGGTGCCGCTGTCGGTAGTGACGAAATCGCCGGGGAGGAACGGGCGCGGGCGCGCGAAGAAGCCGCCCAGTGCATGCATCGGATGGCGGGCGACGGTGCCGGCCAGCTCCGCGCCCTTGTAAGTGCCGAGCGCGTATTCCGACAGCGCGATCTCTGCGGTCAGCCCTTCGGGATGCGGCCCCAACCTGGTCCGGTCGAAGAAGGTCTCGAGCAGGTCCACGGCCACGAGGAAGCGCCGCCCGTCGTGCGCGCGGTAATGGTGGTATTCCACCTCGGGCCCATAGGCGATCGCCTGGTTGGCCGGGATCGTCCAAGGCGTCGTCGTCCAGATCACGGCATGGGCGCCGACGAGCTCGGGGATCGGGCTCTCGACGATCTCGAAAGCCACGTCGATCTGGGTCGAGACGATGTCCTCGTACTCGACTTCCGCCTCGGCCAGCGCGGTCTTCTCGACCGGCGACCACATCACCGGCTTGGCGCCGCGGTAGAGCTGGCCGTTCTCGGCGAACTTGAGCAGCTCGGCGACGATCGTCGCCTCGCGCTCCTTCTGCATCGTCCGGTACGGGTGGTCCCAGTCGGCGCTCACGCCGAGGCGCTTCAGCTGCTCGCGCTGGGTGTCGACCCAGTGCTGCGCGTAAGCGCGGCATTCGGCGCGAAACTCGGCGAGCGGGACGGCATCCTTGTCCTTCTTCGCCTTGCGGTACTGCTCCTCGACCTTCCACTCGATCGGCAGCCCGTGGCAGTCCCACCCGGGCACATAGGGCGCGTCCTTGCCGAGCAGAGTCTGCGTGCGCACGACCATGTCCTTGAGCACGTGGTTGAGCGCGTGGCCGATGTGCATGTCGCCGTTGGCGTAGGGCGGGCCGTCGTGGAAGATGAACTTCTCGCGCCCGCGCCGGCTTTCGCGGATTCGCTCGTAGAGCCCCTCGCCTTGCCACCGCGCGAGAATCCCCGGCTCCTTCTGCGGCAGGCCGGCTTTCATCGGAAAGTCGGTCTTGGGCAGGAACACGGTGTCGCGCCAATCTCTGGCTGGGATGTCGCGGGCTGGGGTCTCGGCGTCGCTCATGGCGCGCGGGCCTTAGCGAGCGGCGGGCGTGTAGGAAAGTTTTGGTTCACGCAGAGGCGCAGAGGAAGAAGTGCGCAGAGACGCAGAGAAGTAGCGCCGAGCCGAAGGCTCATTCGCCACTGGAGCGTCGCGCCACGCGCAGCGTTGGACTTTGAAAGCGGCTTCGCCGCGGGTGAGACCTCTTCGCGCCTCTGCTTTCTCTGCGCCTCTGCGTGAAACCCCCTACCGGAGCAACCGCCGCGCCGCATCGCAGTCCCTGGCCATCTGCGCGGTGAGGGCATCGAGCGAATCGAACTTCGCTTCCGGGCGGAGGAAGTGGTGGAACGCCACCTCGAGTTCCTGCCCATAGAGGTTGCCCGCGAAGTCGAAGAAATAGGGCTCGAGCAGCTCCTTGGGCGGGTCGAACGTGGGGCGCACGCCGATGTTCGCCGCGCCCTTCAGCTCGCGCCCGGTGCCGAGGATCCGCCCGGTCACCGCGTAGATGCCGAAGCGGGGGCGCAGGTAGCTTTCCAGCGGCAGGTTGGCCGTGGGGTAGCCGATCGTGCGGCCCACCTTGTCGCCGTGCTGGACCACGCCGCGGATCGCGAAGGGGCGGGTGAGCAGCCGCGTCGCGGTGGCGCAGTCGCCCGCCTGCAGCGCGGCGCGGATGCGGCTGGAGGAAACCGGCTCGCCGCCGTCCATCACCGGCGGCACCGCGCGCGCGGCGATGCCGACCTCGGCGCCGAGCACGGCGAGCCGCTGCCGGTTGCCCGCGCGGCCCTTGCCGAACGTGAAGTCCTCGCCGGTGACCACGCCTGCCGCGCCGATCCGCTCGTGCAGCAGCACGCGCACGAAGTCCTCGGCGCTGGTGCTCGCCAGCTCGTGGTCGAAGTGGAACACCAGCATCGCGGTCGCCCCGGCGGCGAGGTAGAGCTCCTGCCGCTGCTCGAGCGTGGTCAGCCGGAACGGCGGCGCGTCGGGCTGGAACAGCCGCGCCGGGTGCGGATCGAACGTGGCGACGATGCTCGGCCGGCCTTCGCTGCGCGCCCAGCGGATCGCCTCGCCGGCGACCGCCTGGTGGCCCTTGTGGAACCCGTCGAAGTTGCCCAGCGCCACCACCGCGCCGCGCAGGCTGTCGGGCAGCGGGTTGCGGTGATCGAGCCACCTCATGCTCCTCCTCCCGCTCGCACCAGCGTAACGAAGCTGAATGCCGGGCGTTCGCCATCCGCAGGATGATCCTCGCGCGCGCTCTCGCGCCATTCCGGACCCGGCGGCGGCATCGTGGTGTCGCCGGGCACATCGGCGTGAACTTCGGTCAGCTCGATGCGCGTGGCGCAGTCTTCGAACAGACTGAACGTTTCAGCACCTCCGATCACCCAAACAGTGCTGTTCGGGGCCAGATCAAGCGCTTCATTCGCACTTCCCGCACGCTCCGCGCCGGCCGCGCGCCAGTCGGGATCGCGCGTCAGCACGATGTGCCGGCGGCCGGGCAGCGGCGCGGGGAAGCTCTCGAACGTGCGCCGCCCCATGATCATCGGGCAGCCCATCGTCAGCGCCTTGAAGCGCCTGAGGTCGGCCGGAATGCGCCACGGCAGCCCCCCGTCGCGGCCGATCACGCCGTTGTCGGCGCGCGCGTAGATCAGCGCGATCTCGCGGTTCACGCGCGCCAGACCCTTGTTATATGGCCCATTTTCCGCCCTTCGCGGACCTCGCGCTTGCCATAGAGGTGAAGGTGCACGGCCGGGTCCGCCAGGCACTCCCACGCCGCGTTCGCCTGCTCGCCAATCAGGTTGTCCATCGCGATGCGCGGCGCGGTGGTGGCGGTGTCGCCGAGCGGCAGGCCGCAGATCGCGCGGACGTGGTTCTCGAACTGGCTCGTCGCCGCGCCCTCGATCGTCCAGTGCCCCGAATTGTGCACCCGCGGCGCCATCTCGTTGAAAACCGGGCCGTCGTCGGTGGCGAAGAATTCGAGCGTGAGCACCCCGACGTAGCCGAGCGCCTCGGCCACCCGGCTCGCCAGCGCGCGCGCCTCGGCCACCTGCTCGGCCACCGCCGCGCACGGCGGCCAGACCGACTGCGCGAGGATGCCACCGTGGTGCCGGTTCTCGGTCGAATCCCAGAACCGCACCTCCCCGTCCTGCCCGCGCACCAGGATGACCGAGAACTCGGCGGCGAAGCGCACGAACCCCTCGTAGACGCATGGGCCCTGCGGCAGGCGGATCGCCTCGGCCTCTCGCGCGCTCTCGATGCGCCATTGGCCCTTGCCGTCGTAGCCGTCGCGGCTGGTCTTGAGAATGCCCGGGGCGCCGATCCGCTCCACCGCGCCCGCCAGCTCGGCGGGGGAGGCGACCGGCGCGAACTGCGCCGCGCGCCCGCCGAGGCCCTCGACGAAGCGCTTCTCCTTGAGCCGGTCCTGCGCCGTCTCGAGCGCGCGCGGATGCGGCAGCAGCCGGTCGGCGCTCGGCGCGGCCGGGGCGCCCGGCCCGGTCACGAACTCGAAGGAGACCCCGTCGCCGGCCAAGGCGAAACGCCTGAGCGCATAGGCGGGGGTCCACGGCGCGCCCGGGTACACC
>JBQCFR010000221.1:0-2677 GCA_051958885.1 Tsuneonella sp. | reverse complement strand
CGCGGCGTCGAGCGTCACCAGCCCTTCGGCCGTCGCGCAGCGCGTCGCGGACTTCCTCCCCGGTCATCTCGCTGCCGTCGGGCCAGTCGGAATCGCGCAAGCGGAAAATGTAGCTGAGCCCGTCGTCGGTGACGATCCACCGTTCGGCAAGCCCCGGCACCACCTCGCCCGCGGCGTCGAACGTCACCAGCCCTTCGGCGGTGGCGCCGCGGGCCTGCTGGCCCGCCAGCGGCAGGCGGAGGCCCGTCTCGAAGAGATCCGCCGGCTGACCGATGAAGGCGATCGTGACGCGCTCGTCCTTGCCGGTAGAGCCGCACGATCCGAGGACGAGCGCGGCGCCCAGCAGGCTAGCGAGAACGCGGAAGCGCGGCATCGCCGCCGCCTAGCAGTTCGCCGCCGCTGCGTCAGCGGCAAAGGCGTGTCAGATGCGGCGAAGCCGCTCTTCGTCCGCGCCGCCGTGCGCCGTCTGGATCGACGAGGGCCGGGTGAACCGCGGCGACGACAGATCGCCGCCGACGGCAACCTGCGAGCGCGCGCGCGTGGGCTCGATTTCCTTGGCGAAGGCGATCCCGAAGCGGTTTTCCTGGACCCACGCCACCGAGCCTTCGACCCAGCCGATGTTGCGCAGCTCGACCGCGACGCGCGCCCCGCGCAGGACGGCGGGGCCGCCTTCCGCCATCATGCCGCCCGAGGAAAGGTTGCGCACCTTGACCCGGTGCGCGCCCTCTTCGCCCTCGATCCGCACGTCGGCCATGAGAAACAGGCTGTCGCGGTGAATGTTGCGAGTCTCGACGCCAGACATGTTCCGGCCACATCCCCTGCTATTGCGCACGCCACGCGCAGCGGCGCGATCGAGCGTTCGGATTAGACGCGATTGGCTAAAGAAGCTTTAAGCACGGGCGCGTGCCGGCCCCCGCGATCAGTCGTCGCGCGAAACCTTTTCGCGGCGCTCGTGCGCCTCCTGGGCCTCGACTGTCATCGTCGCCACCGGGCGCGCGACCAGCCGCTTCAGACCGATCGGATCGCCGGTCACCTCGCAGTAACCGTATTCGCCGGAATCGATCCGCCGCAGCGCCGCATCGATCTTGGCGATCAGCTTGCGCTGACGGTCGCGGGTGCGCAGCTCGATACCCCAGTCGGTCTCGCTCGAGGCGCGGTCGTTGAGATCGGCCTCGCGGATCGGGCCGTCCTGAAGCGACTGCAGGGTGGCGCTGGATGACGCCAGGATCGAACGCTTCCATTCGAGCAGCAGCACGCGGAAATAGTTCTGCTGCGCCTCGTTCATGTACTCCTCGCCCTCGTGCGGGACGTAGTCCGCGGGCAGCGACCGCTTGGCCTGTTCGAGGATGTCGATGTCGTTCGAGGCAGCAGTGGCCATTCGGTCCTCTCAACCCAATCGGTCCCCTTGAGGACCGTCCCGGTCCTGCCGCCCCGGATGTTCCCGGTAGCGCTCGGCGGACCCGTGGGGCGCGCCTATAAAAGCGTGGCTCCAGCCGCACAAGCGGCAATGCGGAACCGCGGATAACCTGCGGCAGATTAAGGCGAAGAGAACACCGGCGCGCGGATTTCGCCGCCCCGTTAACGCTTTGTTGACCATAAGCCGCTTGAAGTGCGCTCATGGGCGGCTGGGGGCCGCCGACACATGGGGGCTTGGATATGGAACTGGTTCGCATCGAGGGGGCATCGGAAATCGCCGCCGCACGGGCTACCGACCTGGTGGTGGCGCAATGCCTGGCTGCCGCCGCGCAGGGCGAAATCACCGCGCTCTACGATCTCGGGGTGGTCTACTCGACCGGCAGCCACGGGGTCGGCTGCGACCTTATCGAGGCGCACAAGTGGTTCAATCTTGCCGCCGCCAAGGGGCATGAGGAAGCCAGCTGGTGCCGCGCCGACATCTCCGACGAGATGACCGCGCGCGAGATCGCCGAGGCGCAGCGCCGCGCCCGCCAGTGGCTCGCCGAAGGCGACCGCCGCGCGGCCTAGCCCTTCTTGAACGGCGTGCGGCCGTCCAGGAAATTGCGGTCGGCGCTGACGCCGGCGCGTTCGCGCCGCAGGTAGTCCGCCACCGCCTCGCGGAAGCCGGGGTCGGCGATCCAGTGCGCGGAGCGGGTTTCGACCGGCTCGTCCCCGCGGGCGAGCTTGTGCGGACCCTGCGCCCCCGCCTCGACCCGCTGCAGGCCCAGCTCGATCGCGGCGTCGATCGCCTGATAATAGCACAGCTCGAAGTGGAGGAAGCGCTTGTCGCGCGTGCAGCCCCAGTAGCGGCCGTAGAGCGCGCTGGCGCCGATGAAGTTGAGCGCCCCGGCGATCGGCGCGCCGTCTTCGTAGGCCAGCACCAGCAGCAGCCTGTCGCCCATCCGCTCGCTCAGCAGGTCGAACGCGGCGCGGGTGAGATAAGGCCGGCCCCACTTGCGCGCGCCGGTGTCCTGGTAGAACGTCCAGAACGCGTCCCAGTGTCCAGCGCGCGTTTCGCTGCCGATCAAGCGCTTGATTGACACGCCGGTTTGCGCCTCGGCGCGTTCCTTGCGGATCGCCTTGCGCTTGCGGCTGGCCAGCGCGGCTAGAAACGCGTCGAAGCTGGCGTAGCCGCGGTTCTCCCAATGGTACTGGATGTCGGCGCGGATCAGCCATCCGGCCTCCTCGAACAGCGGCACTTGCGCCGGCTCGATGAAGGTCG
>JBQCFR010000220.1:0-3423 GCA_051958885.1 Tsuneonella sp. | reverse complement strand
TACTTCGCCTTCTCGCCGGTCGACGCCCACAGCAGCGTTTCGTGCGCGTTGGTAAAGCGGGTGCCCTTGAAGTTGGGCATCGGGTTGGTCTTGCGCCAGACGATGTCGTTCAAGAGCCAGAAGCCGAGGTCCTGCAGGATCGCGCCGACGCGGTAGATGTTGTGATAGCTGCCGATCACCCACAGCGCGCCGTCGGGCTTGAGCACGCGCTTCGCCTCGGCAAGCCACGCGCGGGTGAACTGGTCGTAGGCGGCGAAGCTGGCGAACTGGTCCCAGTGATCGGTCACCGCGTCGACATGGCTGCCGTCGGGGCGGTTGAGATCGCCGCCGAGCTGGAGGTTGTACGGCGGATCGGCAAATACGAGATCGACGCTCGCGTCGGGCAGCGAGCGCATCGCCGCGACGCAATCGCCGGGCAGGATCCGCCCCAGCGGCAGCGCTTCCCTCGCGGCCGGCGCGCTGCGCGCGCGGACCTTCACGGTCTCCAAGACCCCCATCTCGTCCCTTACCCCCGATTCAACTTATCCACAGGGTGAGTCCAAGCGGACTCCGCGTCAAGCCGGAAGTCTGGGCGCATATGGTTAATGGCGAATCAATTCACACGGAACAGAAGGTGTCCGTCACAAGATATTGAGTCCCCTGCGATTCTCCGCAAACGATATCGTGGGGTGTGGCGCGGAAGACTCGCGGCCCGATTTTCGCTTGTCCCGCGCTCTGCGCTCACGCACTCTACGGCCAGGAAAAGGGAGGGATTTGCCATGGCACTCGAAGTCATCGGCGCCGGCCTCGGCCGCAACGCCACGCTCTCGTCCAAGCTCGCGCTCGAACACATCGGCTTCGGGCCCTGCCATCACATGACCGAGGTGTTCGCCGGCGTGCGGCGCCAGGTGCCGCTGTGGATCGCCGCCGGCCGCGGCCAGCCCGACTGGGACGCGATCTTCGACGGCTACCGTTCGGCCACCGACCACCCGGCCTGCAACTACTGGCGCGAGCTCGCCGACTATTACCCGCAGGCCAAGGTGCTGCTGACCGTGCGCGACCCGGACGCCTGGTTCGATTCGGTGAGCGAGACGATCTACGCCCCGCGGCTGAGCGCCCGGATGGCCGATTCGCCGATGGCCGAGATGATGAAGCTGACGATCTTCGATCACTTCCACGGCGGCGACGTGACCGACCGGGCGTTCATGACCGACTGGTACCGCAAGCGGAACCAGGAGGTGATCGACAGCCTGCCGCCCGAACGCTTGCTGGTGTTTCATCCCAAGGACGGCTGGGAGCCGCTGTGCACCTTCCTCGGCGTGCGGGTGCCCGATGCTCCGTTCCCGCGCGTCAACAGCCGCGACGAGTTCGGCGCGGCGCACGGCGAACACGGCGCGATGCCGCCCGGCCCGGAAGCGCTCGAGACCTGGGCCCGCGGGCACCTTGCTGCGCTGAAAGCGAAAGCCTTCGCCTGAGACGCTAGGCGGCGAACAGGTCCGCCTGCGCCACCGGCGCGAAGCTGCGGCGATGCAGCGGGCATGGCCCGTGCTCGCGCAGCGCCTGCAGGTGAGTCGGCGTCGAGTAGCCGACGTTCGTGTGCCAGCCGTATTGCGGGTAGTCGCTGGCATGCGCCCGCATGATCCGGTCGCGCCATTCCTTGGCGACGATGCTCGCCGCGCTGATCGCCGGCTCCTTGGCGTCGCCGCCGACGATCGCGCGCGCGGCCCAGCGCCAGTCGGGACGGCGCCCGTGCGGGGTGAGGTTGCCGTCCACCAGCACGACCATCGGCTCGCACCCGACCACTTCGCATAGCCGCTGCACCGCCAGGGTCATCGCCAGCATCGTGGCGTGGAAGATGTTGAGCCGGTCGATATCTTCGACTTCGACCACGCCGACGCCCCATGCGCAGCGCCGCCGCACCGCGAGGTCGAGCCGCCCGCGCGTTTCGGCGCAGAGTTTCTTCGAATCGTCGAGACCCGCCGGGCGCGGCTTGCACAGCGCCACCGCAGCCGCCACCACGGGGCCGGCCAAGGGCCCGCGGCCCGCTTCGTCGACCCCGACGATCAGCGGCGCGGACCCGAAATCCGGATGAGGGGTTCCACTGAGCATGACTGGACTGGCGATTCCGAACAGGCTTTCCCGAAGCGCGCTTCTATCGCCAATCGTTCTCGCGCTCGCAAGCTGCGGCAGCGCCTCATCCACCGACAAGCCCGCGGTGGCGACCTCGCCCGCGAGCGATGCACAGCCGTTCGACATCCAGTCGCTCGCCAAGTTCGACGAGCCGTGGGCGCTCGCGGTCGAGCCGGGCACCGGCGCGGTGTTCGTCACCCAGCGGCCCGGCGGGCTCAAGCGCTACGATCCGCAGGCCGGCACGCTGATCGACGTCGCGGGTGCGCCGAGCGTCGCCTACGGCGGCCAGGGCGGGTTCGCCGATGTCGCCTTCGCGCCCGATTATTCCGCCACCCACGCGATCTACGTGAGCTGGGCCGAGGCGGAGGACGGCGGCAAGACCGACGGGGTCGTGGGCCGCGGCACGCTCGCCTGCGCCGAGCCGGCGACCGCGTGCCGAATCGAGGGGCTGCAGGTGATCTGGCGTCAGAAGCCCACCATCGAGGGCAATCTGCAATACGCACTGCGGCTGGCGTTCTCGCCGGATGGCCGGCACCTGTTCGTCTCCTCGGGCGACCGCCGCGCGATCGAGCTCGTCCAGTCGCTCGACAGCAATATCGGCAAGGTCGTCCGCCTGCTGCCCGACGGCAAACCGGCGCCGGGCAATCCGTTCGCCGCCAAGGGCAGCCCGGCGGACGAGGTCTGGACCATCGGCCACCGTAACCCGCTCGGCCTCGCGTTCGATCCGCAAGGCCAGCTGTGGGATGTCGAGCACGGCCCTGCCGGCGGCGACGAGCTCAACCTGCTGCACGCGGGCGACAACTACGGTTGGCCGCTGGTTTCGAACGGCGACAACTACGACGGCAGCAAGATTCCGCGCCACGATACTCGCCCCGATTTCCACGCGCCGGCGATCAGCTGGAACCCGGTGATCGCGCCGGGCGGGATGATCTTCTACACCGGCTCGCTGTGGCCGCAGTGGCGGGGCCAGGCGCTGATCGCCGGGCTCAAGACCGAGGCGCTGGTGCGGGTCAGGCTCGACGGCGATCGCGGGACCGAGGAGGCCCGCTACGACATGGGCAAGCGCATGCGCGCGATCGCGCAGGCGCCCGATGGCGGGCTCTACATGCTCGAGGACGGCAAGGGCGGCCGGCTGCACAAGCTGACGCCGAATACAAATTGATCGACCCCGCGGCGGCGCGTTCGTATCGGCGCGCCGCCATGCCGACACTCGTGCCCCTTGTCGCGGTCGATCCGCAGATGGTCGAAGACCTGCTCGACGCAGCCTTCGGACCGGACCGCCACGCGCGCACCGCCTATCGCATCCGCACGGGG
>JBQCFR010000219.1:0-3605 GCA_051958885.1 Tsuneonella sp. | reverse complement strand
GACGGTCCCTTCCAGGTCTTCGCGCATCGCGGCCCCGTGGCGGAACACGCGGGCGAGGATGAACAGGACGAGCGGAAGCAGCAGGCTAGCGCCGAGATCGAAGTCGGCATTGACGTGCTCGCCGACGTCCCTGGCGTAGCGCGCCAGCCACATGACCAGCGCCCCGAGCGGGATCGAGCCGAGGTAGCCGGCGAGGCTGATCCACGCCATCCGGTTGAGCCGCACCGCGTTCACCGGCGCGAACGGATCGCCGTCGCCGACGCTGTCGATGATCTTGAGCAGCAGGCGCAGGAACCACACCGCGAGCCCCATCAGCGCCGCGACCGCGAGCAGGAGTACGACGATGGTGGCGATGATCTGCGATCCCGTCGTCACCCCCTTGGCAGCGAACTCGGCGAGCACGTCGGCGCGGTTGAGCGCCACGGCCGGCGCCGCGATCAGCACGACGATGCCGGCGAAGGCGAGTACGATGAGCAGGAACCACGTCACCACCCGGGCGATGGCGAGCAGCGGATCGTTGAGGCGAAGCATGGGCGTCTCCTTCAATGGGAGGGCGGTTGCCGTCAGGCCAGTTCGACCGCGAGGACGGGGGCGGGCTGCGTCGGCACCGAGACCGCCTGCTGGAAGGTGACGGCGGTGAGCAGAATCGCGACGATCGCGGCGTGGGTGTTGGAAGCGGTGTTCGTCATTGTTGATCTCCAATATGCTTGATGCCGATAATCGATAAACGTGATTCGCCGCATCGTCAATCGATAATATTGAAATTCGATATGGTGCTGATTGTTTTGCGGAAACCGGGCGGGGTCGAGTGGGACTGCCTTGGCAGTGGCCGCAATTTCCTGCGGCCTGCCCTTTGACTCCCGCGGTTCGCGCTCCTATATGCGCCGCCGACCGCTCGCTTCGAGCACGGCATGCCCATGCGCGGGGGCGAGCCCAGGATGGAAGCGGCGATTCCATATTCGCGACGTGATCCTGCAGTGGCCCCCGGGACGGGTGCGCCTTTCGCTGCGGGCTTTTCGCGTCCCGGGTGATTCCACGGCGCGCGTGGAACGATAACCGGCCGGCAGCACGCCGGCTTGATGCAGAGGCGATACTCTACTTATGGCGACCAAGGCGAAGGCTCCGGCAGCGACCGGCACCGCGAAGAAGCGCATCCGCAGGATCTTCGGCGACATCCACGAAGTGGTGCAGATGCCGAACTTGATCGAGGTGCAGCGCGAGAGCTACGAGCAGTTCCTCCGCTCGGACAAGAGCACCGGCTACGTCTCGGGCCTGGAAAAGACGCTCCGCTCGGTGTTTCCGATCCGCGACTTCGCCGGAACCGCCGAGCTCGACTTCGTGCACTACGAGCTCGAAGATCCGAAGTACGACACCACCGAATGCCGCCAGCGCGGCATCACCTACGCGGCGCCGATGAAGGTCACGCTGCGCCTGATCGTGTTCGAGGTCGACGCCGAGACCGAGACCCGCTCCGTGCTCGATATCAAGGAGCAGGACGTCTACATGGGCGACATGCCGCTCATGACCGAGAACGGCACCTTCATCATCAACGGTACCGAGCGCGTGATCGTGTCGCAGATGCACCGTTCGCCGGGTGTGCTGTTCGACCACGACCGCGGCAAGACGCACTCTTCGGGCAAGCTGCTGTTCGCCGCCCGGGTGATCCCGTACCGCGGCAGCTGGCTCGACTTCGAGTTCGACGCCAAGGATATCGTCAACGTCCGCATCGACCGCAAACGCAAGCTGCCGGTGACCGCGCTGCTCTACGCGCTCGGTCTCGATAGCGAGGACATCCTCCACCACTTCTACGACATCGTCACTTGGGAACGCGTCAGCGGCAAGCAGGGCGAGGGCTGGAAGATCAAGTTCGCGCCCGAGCAGTGGCGCGGCGCCAAGCCGGCGTTCGCGTTGGTCGACGCCAAGACCGGGGAGGAAGTGTTCCCGGCCGGCGACAAGATTAGCCCGCGCGCCGCCAACAAGGCGGCCAAGGACGGGCTCGAAGAGCTGCTGATCCCAACCGAGGAGATATTCGGCCGCTTCGCCGCCAACGACCTCATCGACGAGAGCACCGGCCGCATCTGGATCGAGGCGGGCGACGAGGTGTCGCCGGAGAACCTCGAGGCGCTCGACAAGGCCGGTATCGACCGCCTCGAGCTGCTCGACATCGACGACGTCAACACCGGCCCGTGGATTCGTAACACGCTCAAGGCCGACAAGGCCGAGAACCGCGAGGAAGGGCTCGAGGCGATCTACAAGGTCATGCGCCCGGGCGAGCCGCCGACGAAAGAAACCGCCGAGGCGCTGTTCGAAGGCCTGTTCTTCGACGGCGAGCGCTACGACCTGTCGGCGGTGGGCCGCGTCAAGCTCAACATGCGCCTGGGCCTCGATGCCGAGGACACCGTCACCACGCTGCGTAAGGAAGACATCCTCGCGGTGGTGAAGGAACTCGTCGGCCTCAAGGACGGCAAGGGCGAGGTCGACGACATCGACAACCTCGGCAACCGCCGTGTGCGCTCGGTCGGCGAGCTGCTCGAGAACCAGTACCGCGTCGGCCTGCTGCGCATGGAGCGCGCGGTGAAGGAGCGGATGAGCTCGGTCGACGTCTCCACGGTGATGCCGAACGACCTGATCAACGCCAAGCCGGCGGTCGCCGCGGTGCGCGAGTTCTTCGGTTCGAGCCAGCTCAGCCAGTTCATGGACCAGACCAACCCTCTGTCCGAAGTCACCCACAAGCGCCGCGTCTCGGCGCTCGGGCCGGGCGGTCTCACCCGTGAGCGCGCGGGCTTCGAGGTGCGCGACGTGCACCCGACGCACTATGGCCGCATCTGCCCGATCGAGACGCCGGAAGGCCCGAACATCGGCCTGATCAACTCGCTCAGCACGTTCGCCCGGGTGAACAAGTACGGCTTCATCGAGACGCCGTATCGCAAGGTCGTCGACGGCAAGGTCACCAGCGAGGTCACTTACCTGTCCGCGATGGAAGAGCAGAAGCACGCGGTTGCGCAGGCTTCGGCGGAAACCGACGCCGATGGCAAGTTCGTCGAGGATCTCGTGTCGGCGCGGCAGAACGGCGAGTTCGTGATGCTGCCGAGCGATCAGATCACGCTGATGGTTGTCTCGCCCAAGCAGCTCGTCTCGGTCGCCGCTTCGATTATCCCGTTCCTCGAGAACGACGACGCCAACCGCGCGCTGATGGGATCGAACATGCAGCGTCAGGCGGTGCCGCTGGTCAAGGCCGAGGCGCCGTTCGTCGGCACCGGGATGGAGGAGACCGTGGCGCGTGACAGCGGCGCGGCGATCGCCGCCACCCGCGGCGGGATCGTCGACCAGGTCGACGCCACCCGTATCGTCATCCGCGCGATCGGCGATGTCGAACCCGGCCAGTCGGGCGTCGACATCTACAGCCTGCAGAAGTTCCAGCGTTCGAACCAGAACACCTGCATCAACCAGCGCCCGCTGGTGAAGGTGGGCGACAGCGTGGAGCCGGGCGATATTATTGCGGACGGTCCCTCGACCGACCTCGGCGAGCTCGCGCTGGGCCGCAACAGCCTCGTCGCGTTCATGCCGTGGAACGGCTACAACTACGAGGACTCGATCCTGATCTC
>JBQCFR010000218.1:0-7663 GCA_051958885.1 Tsuneonella sp. | reverse complement strand
CGCCAAGAGCGGATGGTCAGCGCGCGGCCGCCTTCTCGCTCCCGGCCGCGCGGGTGGCCAATGTCTGCCCTTCGGGGATCACCGCCAGCCGCCAACCCGGCCGCGCGGCGAGGTACTTGCGCGCGAGCGCCTGCATCGCCTCGGGCGTGGTCTGCGTATAATCGGCCAGAATGCTGCGGATGAGCGCGATGCGGCGCGGATCGGTCGTCGCCCCTTCGAGTTGGAACAGCCAGAAGCCGTTGCCGGTCGATGCGCGGCTGATCGTCTGCTTGAGCGGCTCGGTCACCCGCGCGAGCTCGTCGGCGCTCGGCGGTTTGCTGGCGAGATCCTGCGCGATCTTGTCCGCGGCGGCGAAGAACGCCGGCACGTCGCCCGGGCGAAGCTGCGCCATGGCGGTGATGGTGCCGCCCTGGTCGAGGTCCACCGGCCAGTCCGAGCTCACCTGCGGCGCGTAGCTCGCCCCGGCACGCTCGCGCATCGCGTCGAGCAGACGGTTGTTGAACAGGTTCGAGAGGATCTCGAGCTGGCGCGATTCGCGCAATGCCCCGACGCCGCCGCCGGTCGGCCAGGCGATGACAGCGGCAGCCTGGTTGGCGTCGCCGCGATGGTGGAGCACCACCGGCGGCGAACCTGCGGCCGGGAAGCCTTCGATTTGCGCCAACGCGGCAGCCGGGATCGGCTCTCGCGCCGGCAAGGCGCCGAACGTCTTGGCGAGCGCCTCGATAGCAGCGGTCTTGTCGAAATCGCCGAAGATCAGCACTTCGACCGGGCCCTGCTTGAGCAGCGGCTCCCAGACTTGGCGGAAGCCCTCGGGCGTGGCGGCATCGATCTGCGCCGGTGTCGGGGTCGCAAAGCGCGAATCCTGGTTCTTCTCGTAGAACGCGAGATCGCGCCCGAGCACCCCGCCCGGGCTCGTCGCATAGCTCTCGTACGCGAGCTTCGAGGCGGCCTTCGCGCGGATTACCGGGTTGGCGTCCCACCGCGGGCGGTAGAGCTTGTCGGCGAACAGGTAGAGCTGGTCGGCGAGGTCCGACGCGCGAGTCTGAGCGGCGAATTCGAATACCGCGTCGTCGACGTCGAAGTCGAACCCCATTTTGCGCCCCGTGGTGATGCGATCGAGCTCTTCCTGGCCGAGCTCGCCCTCGCCCGAGCCGACCAGCGCCATCTTGCCGAGCGCGATGTAGGCGGCGTCCTGCGGTCCGAACGCGCGGTAGCCCGAGCCGAAGCGAACCTTGACCGAAACGCGGCCGGGCTCGGCATTGTTCGCCCACAGCAGCGCCTTTACGCCGTTTGACAGGGTGACCTGCTCGATGTCGAGCACGCCGATCTTCTGGTCGGCGAGCACCTTGCCCGGCGTGCCGATCGGCGGAAGCTGATCGAACGAGATCGACTTGGCCGCGAGCCGCGCGCTCGAATCCGCCTGAACCGGCGCGAGCATCGCGGTGCGCACCGCCGCTGCAGTCGCTTCCCCGGCAGCCGGGGTGACGTAGACCGAACGGATCACGTCGCCCGTGAACAGCGAGCGCGTGTGCGCGAGCACGTTGGCGGGCGTCAGTTGGTCCTTCATCCCGCGGAACACCGCCAGCACCGTCTCGGGCGAGGCGACGGTTTCGCGGATGTCGACCGCCTGAACGATGTCGTCGGCGAGCTTCGATCCCGCCTGCACGTCGCGCTGCTCGACCGCGCTGGCGAAGGTCGCGTCGAACTCCGCCGCCTCGCGGTCGATCTCTTCCTGCGTCGGGGGCGCGGCCTTGGCGTCGGCGATCACGCCGCGCACATCGCTCAGCGCCTGCTGCCAGTCGCCGGTCAGCGGCGCGAAGCTGACGAAAGTTCCGTCGGCAGAGCGGCTGACCTTGTCCTGCTGGACTTGCGCGTAGAGGAACGAGCCGCCCGCCCGCGCCCTCGCCTCGAGCCGGCGGTTGATGATCGCCTGCGCGAGCGAATCGAGCAGCAGGCCCTGGTTGTAGACCACCGTGTCGTGCACCGGGCGCCACGGGCGCATCACGGCATAGGTGAAGCTGCGCGGCAGGTCGGGCTCGACCAGTACCTGCGTCTCGCCCACCGGGTTCGCCGGATCGACGCTCGCGGGCGCCTTGGGATCGCCGAACGATGGCGTGTCGACATGCGGGCCCTTGCCCTTCCAGTCGCCGAACCACTTTTCCACCAGCGAGGCCAGCATCTGCGGGTCGGCGTCGCCGGCCACGACGATCACCGCATTCTCGGGCCGGTACCACCGGTCGTGGAAGGCGCGCACCTTGCTGGCGGTGGCGGCCTTGAGCGTTGCGTCGATCCCGATCGGCAACCGGTCGGCGAGCGGCTGGCCGGCGAAGATCGTCTTGCGCGTTTCGTCGGCCACGCGCTGCGCAGCGCCGCCGCGCTCGCGCTTCTCGGCCATGACGATCGGCACGTCTTCGGCGAGATTGGACTGGCTCAGCGCCGGCTCGCGCACCATGCCCGACAGCAGCTTGAAGATTTCCGCCAGCTTGGCCGGACTGGCGTCGGGCACGTCGAGCTTGAACACCGTCTGCGTCGGGCTGGTCTCGGCATTGGTATCGCTGCCGAACGTCGCGCCGAAGCGCTGAAAGGTCGGGATCGCGGCCCCGTCGGCGAGATACTTCGACTGGCGGAACGTCAGGTGCTCGATGAGGTGGGCATAGCCGCGCTCGTCGTCGGTCTCGTTGAGCGAGCCGGCATCGATGCGCACGCGGATCGAGACCTGCCCCGGCGGGACCCCGTTGTGGCGGACCGCGTAGCGCAGCCCGTTGGGCATCTCGCCGAACAGCCATTCCTTGTCGTGCGGGATGTCGCTGCCGCGGTAGAGCCACGGGGTCTCGGCGCCCGTTTCCAGCGAAGTCGGCGGCGGCAGCGCGGCGTCCTGCGCCAGCAGCGGCGCGACGGTCAGGGCAAGCGGGAGGACAAACGCGAAGCGCCGGGCGGCGCGCGGAATCAGGATCATGGCGCACCTATACGAAGGCGGCGGGTGAAGGGATAGTGAATGCGGGCAAAATCAAAGTTCGCCGCCGCCCCGCTTGTCCGCATGGTGGCCCGCGCCTACATCCCCGCCCATGTTCATCGAAACCGAAACCACCCCCAATCCGGCGAGCCTCAAGTTCCTGCCGGGGCGGCAGGTGATGCCCGCCGGCACGCGCGAGTTCGCCAATCCCGAAGCCGCCGAAGCCAGTCCGCTGGCGCAGGCGATCTTCGACACCGGCGAGGTGGTCAACGTCTTCTTCGGTGCGGATTTCGTCTCCGTGACCGCGGCTCCGGGCGCCGACTGGAGTCAGCTCAAGCCGCAGGTCGTCGCGATCCTGCTCGATCATTTCGTCAGCCAGGCGCCGCTGTTCGCCGGCGGTGACGCGAGCGGCTTCGCGGTGCCCGCCGAAACCGAGCTGGCGGTCGAGGAGAGCGAAGCCGATGCCGACATCGTCGCGCAGATCCACGAGCTGCTCGAAACCCGTGTGCGTCCGGCGGTGGCGAGCGACGGCGGCGACATCATCTATCGCGGCTACCGCGACGGGATCGTCCACCTGCAGATGCAGGGCGCCTGCTCCGGCTGCCCGAGTTCGACCGCCACGCTCAAGCACGGCATCGAGAGCCTGCTCAAGCACTACGTCCCCGAAGTGACCGAAGTGCGCGCCGCGTGAGCAAGCAGTTTCACCAGCCGCTGTCCGACGCGGCGCTCGACCAGGTCTTCCGCGAAGCGCGCACTTACAACGGCTGGCTCGACAAGCCGGTCAGCGACGAGCAGCTCCACGCCATCTGGGACCTGACCAAGATGGGTCCCACCTCCGCCAACATGCTCCCCGCGCGCATCGCCTGGGTGAAGTCGGACGAGGCCAAGCAGCGGCTCGCCGCGCTCACCGGGGGTACCAATCCAGGCAAGGTCCTGCAGGCGCCGGTCACCGCGATCATCGCCTACGACACCGACTTCCACGAAGAGCTGCCGTGGCTGTTTCCGCACACCGATGCGCGCAGCTGGTTCGTCGGCAACGACCTGCTCCGCGCCGAAGCGGCTTTCCGCAATTCCTCGCTCCAGGGCGGCTATTTCATTCTCGCCTGCCGCGCGCTTGGTCTCGACACCGGGCCGATGTCCGGATTCGACAATGCGGGCGTCGACCAGGCGTTCTTCGCCGATCGGCCGACCGTGAAGTCCAACTTCATCTGCTCGGTCGGCTACGGCGACCCGGCGACCATCTTCGATCGCAGCCCGCGTCCGGACTTCGCGAAGTTCAACACCATCGTTTGATCGCACCGCGCGCTTGCCCGGCGGGGCCGCGCCGTGCAACGCGTCAGCGGATGATCCGCAGCGCTACCCTGGCCTGATGCGCACGCTCGCCATCGAATGCGCGACCGAGGCGTGCTCCGTGGCCCTGCTTGACGGCGACGAGGTTCTCAGCGCGGCGCACGAGGTTCTCGGCCGCGGCCACGCCGAACATCTCGTCCCGATGATCGCTCGCTTGCCCGGCATGGGGCGCGCCGACCGCATCCTCGTGTCGCTGGGGCCGGGAAGCTTCACCGGGACGCGGATCGGCATCGCGACCGCGCGGGCGCTGGCGATCGCGTGGCAGGCGCGTGTCGAGGGCTACCCAACGCTTGCGTTGGTCGCGGCTCAGGCGCTGCGCATGCACGAAGGCTCTGCTGTTGGCGTGGCGATGTCCGGCGGGCACGGCGAATGGTTCGTAGAGGAATTCGGGTCCGACGGCCTACCCCTCGCCGCTCACGCGTCGTTGAGCCCGGCGGAAGCCTCAGCTGCCATCGGGGCCGACGTCGTTGCCGGCTCGCAAGCGGAGGCGCTCGTCGCTCTGCGCGGGTGGGGAACGCCCCTGTCCTTGCTGCCCGACGCGCGCTTTGCCGGCGCACTCGATCCGCGGCTGTTCACCGGCCGCGTGTCGCCGCTGTACGGCCGCGGTCCAGACGCGCGCCTGCCGGCATGAACGACGATCTCGACAAGCTGATGCGGGTCATGGACTGCGCCTTCGAGCCTGTCTGGGGCGAGGCGTGGACTCGCCGGCAAGTCGCCGACTCGCTCGCCTTGCCGCACACGCATTACGACCTGATCGACGCCGAGGGCGTGCCGCCCACAGCACTCCAGGAAGCCGCCGGCTTCACGCTGGTGCGCGCCGCGCCCGGCGAGGAAGAGCTGCTGCTCATCGGCGTGGACCCCGCCTATCGCCGCCGCGGGCTCGGCTCGGTTCTGCTCGAGCGACTGTTTCGGGCCGCGAAGGAGCGGGGCGCGGACCGCGTTTTCCTTGAAATGCGAAGCAACAATCCGGCGATTACTGTCTACCGGACCCATGGCTTCCAACCGATCGGGCGACGGCGCGACTATTACCGCCTGATTGACGGTTCGCGCATCGACGCGATCACTTTCGCCAGGCACCTTTGACCCGCGGCGTCGCGCTGGCGGTTCTGCCCGTTTTTTGCTCGGGAAGGTTGAACTGAGTTCACCCTTGGTGCAGAGGTTAACTTCTGCTCCGGGAATACTTGGGGCGGCCATGAATAAGTATCGATCGCAATGAGGTTTATCATGGATATCGCAGAGAACGACATGAAGGAGACGTTGATAACGTTGACTTCCGATATCGTCGCCGCACACGTCAGCAACAACAATGTCGAGGTCGGCGACGTGCCGGCGCTCATCACCACCGTATACCAGGCCCTCGCCGGGCTCGGCAGAGACACCGCTACCGAAGAAGCGCGGCCGGAACCCGCCGTTTCGGTGCGTGCTTCGGTCAAGAAGGACCATCTCGTCTGCCTCGAAGACGGCAAGAAGATGAAGATGCTCAAACGTCACTTGATGACCGAGCACGGGATGACCCCGGACGACTACCGCCAGCGCTGGGGCCTCGGTTCCGATTATCCGATGGTGGCTCCCGATTACGCCGAAACACGCCGCGATCTGGCCAAGAAGATCGGGCTCGGCCGCAAGCCCGGGCAGAAGCGCGGGCGCCGCAAGAAAGCCGCGGCGGCCTAGGCTTGAGATAAGCGCCCCGGAGCCTTAGGTTCCGGGGCGATTTCTTACCAGGACAGGCGCGCGTGCACCAGGCCATCGATCTCGAACAACTGTGCGCCGAGCGCGGCTTGCGCATCACCGAGCAGCGGCGCGTGATCGCGCGCGTGCTGTCCGAAGCCGACGATCACCCCGACGTCGAGGAACTGCATCGGCGCTCGTCCGCGCTCGATCCCGGCATATCCATCGCCACCGTGTACCGCACGGTGCGGCTGTTCGAGGAGGCCGGCATCCTCGACCGGCACGACTTCGGCGACGGCCGCGCGCGCTACGAGGCGGCGCCAGAGGCGCATCACGATCACCTGATCGATGTCGAAACCGGCAAAGTCGTCGAATTCGTCGACCCCGAGCTCGAGGCGCTTCAAAAGCAGATCGCCGAGAAGCTCGGCTACCGGCTGGTGGATCACCGGATGGAGCTCTACGGGGTCAAGCTCGACCGCGACAGCTGATGGCGCCGGCAACCGCCCTGCCCGCACCGCGCTTCCGCCCGCTCGGCTGGGCACTGCTGGCGTTCCGGCTGCTCCTCATGCTTATACTGCTCGTCGTCTGCGTGCCGCTGCACGAGCTCTGGCGCGTACTCGGCCTCGGGCGCTGGTGGCCGCGCGTGTTCCTCTCGGGCATCGGCATGGTCGCCGGGCTGCACTTGCGCGTCGAGGGACGGCCGGTGCGCGGCGCGCTGCTGCTGACCAATCACGTGAGCTGGCTCGACATCCCGGCGCTCTCGCACGCCAGCGGCACCGCATTCGTCGCGCACGACGGCTTGGCGTCGTTTCCGTTCCTCAAGTGGCTGTGCGAAATGAACGACACCGTGTTCATCGCCCGCCACCGCCGCGGCAGCGTGGCAGAGCAGGTCGAACAGATCCGCGCCGCGATGGCAGAGACCGGCGCGCTCACGCTGTTCCCCGAAGGGACCACCGGCGACGGCACCGGGCTGCAGCCGTTCAAGTCGTCGCTGCTGTCGGCGCTCGATCCGCTTCCTGCCGGTGTCGTCGTGCAGCCCGCGGTGCTCGCCTACGAGGACGCGGCGCGGATCGCCTGGGTGGGAGAGGAGCACGGGCTCGACAACTTCAAACGCATCCTCGCGCGGCTGCGGCCGATCCGGCTGACCGTCCGCTTTCTCGCGCCGCTCGCCGGCGATGAACTGGCCGACCGCAAGGCGATGGCGGCGGCTGCGCAGCGGGCGATCGCACGGGCGCTTTGATTGCGTCCGCCGGTGGGCTATGCGCCCCGCCCCATGCACAAGACCGCGCCGCCCAGGACCTACCGCGTCAAGAGCTTCGGCTGCCAGATGAACGTCTATGACGGCGAACGCATGGCCGAGCTGCTCGCCGCCCAGGGGATAGAGCCCGCGCCCGAGGGTGCCGACGCCGACCTGGTGGTGCTCAACACCTGCCACATCCGCGAGAAGGCTGCCGAGAAAGTCTATTCGGATATCGGCCGGCTGGTGAAGGACGGCGATGCCGCCGGACGCCGGCCGCTGATCGCGGTTGCCGGCTGCGTCGCCCAGGCCGAGGGCGAGGAAATCATGGCCCGCGCGCCGAGCGTGCGCATGGTCGTCGGCCCCCAGGCCTATCACCGGCTGCCCGAGATGCTGCGCGACGCCACGACCGGCAAGCGCGTCACCGACACCGACATGCCGGCGGAGACCAAGTT
>JBQCFR010000217.1:0-8942 GCA_051958885.1 Tsuneonella sp. | reverse complement strand
CGACGGGATGACCGACCGCTCGGTCTCGCGCGAGCCGACCTGCACGCTGCGCCAGGGCAGCAGCTTCGCGATCTTCGACGCGGCGATCCCGCGCGATGCGCTTCCCGCGGAGCAAGGCGCCGCGAACTTCGCCGCGGTGATCGAGGAGCAGGGCGGAGTGATCAGCTATTGGGCGCTCGCCCATCCCGAGGCCAAGCCCGACTTCCACGACCCGGCTTGCTTCACCGCACGGCTTGCGGCACCGCCGGCCGCATGAAATTCGGCATTGACCGGCTGCTCGCCGATCCAGATCTGCGCAGACCGCTGGAGGGCCGCCGCGTCGCGCTCGTGGCGCATCCGGCCTCTGTCACCGCCGACCTCGTCCACAGCCTCGACGCGCTGATCGCCGCCGGGGTCAACGTGACCAGCGCCTTCGGTCCGCAGCACGGCCTCAAGGGCGACAAGCAGGACAACATGGTCGAGACGGCGGATGAGACGGATCCCATGTACGGCATTCCCGTGTTCAGCCTCTACGGCGAGGTGCGGCGTCCTAGCGGGCAGATGATGAGTACCGCCGACGTGTTCCTGTTCGATCTGCAGGACCTCGGCTGCCGCATCTACACCTTCGTCACCACGCTGCTCTACCTGCTCGAAGCCGCCGCCGAGCACGGCAAGGAAGTGTGGGTGCTCGACCGCCCCAATCCGGCGGGGCGCCCGGTGGAGGGCACGCTGCTGCTGCCGGGCCAGGAGAGCTTCGTCGGCGCCGGACCGATGCCGATGCGGCACGGGCTGACGATGGGCGAGATGGGACGCTGGTTCATTGAGCACTTCAAGCTTGATGTCGCCTACCGCGTGATCGAAATTCACGACTGGCTGCCCGAGGCCGCGCCCGGCTTCGGCTGGCCCGAGAGCCGCGTGTGGATCAACCCAAGCCCTAATGCCGCCAGTCTCAACATGGCGCGCGCCTATGCCGGGACGGTGATGATCGAAGGTGCGACGGTGAGCGAGGGGCGCGGCACCACGCGCCCGCTCGAAGTGCTGTTCGGCGCGCCCGATCTCGACGCCGAGGCGATGCTCGCCGAGATGCGCCGCTTCGCGCCCGAGTGGCTCGCCGGCTGCGCGCTGCGGCCGTGCTGGTTCACGCCGACATTCCACAAGCACGCGGGCGAACTGTGCAGCGCGCTGATGATCCATGCGGAGGGCAAATTCTACGACCACGCGCGCTTCCGCCCGTGGCGGCTGCAGGCGCTCGCCTTCAAGGCGATCCGGCGCCTACGCCCCGATTACCCGCTGTGGCGCGACTTCCCGTACGAGTACGAGTTCGACCGGCTGGCGATCGACGTGATCAACGGTGGACCTGCCTTGCGCGAGTGGGTCGACGATCCAGTCGCAGAGCCGGGCGATCTCGATGCGCTTGCCGGCACCGACGAGGCGCAGTGGCGGGAGGCGGTGGCGCACCTGCTGATCTACTGACCGGCAAGGCGGCGCCACCGGGGCATGTTGCTCAAGGGTTGCGCTTGCCGATCAGCGAGCCGAGGAATTCGCGGCCGTCGGTGTGCGACACGCTGAAGATGATCAGCACCTCCTCGCGCGAGGGACCGGCCAGCGCGCCGACATAGGTGCCTTTGAAGCCGTTGGCGGTGTCGTCGATATTGCCCGAGAACGTCCCGTTCGCCGCGGTGACCGCGGAGATCGGCAGCACCGCGCGCACCGTCGCCGTCCCGTTCACGTTCTCGACGATCTGGATCGAGCCGGCAATCTTCTTGTCGCTGGCGGTGACGGTGAACGTCGCCTGCGGTGAGCTGATCACACCGGGTGCCGTTGTGCCGGACTTGCCGCCGACCACCTGCGCCGTTCCGGTGTAGCTGAGGTTCGACGATATCGCGCTGGTGGTGCTCACCTGATTGTAGAACAGCGTCACCCGGTTGCTGCGCAACGTGCCGGGCACGGTGTCACGGGTGTAGCTCTGCTTGCGCTCGTAGGTGACCCTGAGGACATTGCCGAACGGCAGCTCCATGGTCAGCGCGTCGTCGCCCTTGCGGTAGGTCCGCAGCGTGGCCGTGGCCGTCTGGCGGTCGGCGGCGGCGAACGTAAGCAGGGTTGCCGGGTCGGGCCAGGTGAACGCCGCGCTCTCCGGCGAGATCGCGTACACGATCTTGCTCGCGCCGGCGTTGAGCGCGCCGTCGCTCCACACCTCGCTGCCGCCGCTACTGGGCGTGAAGTAGGCGTAGATGTACGAGGCGCCCGAAACGGTCGCGGTGAACGCCTTGCTGAAGTCGAAGTCGGTGAAAGCCGGCGGAGTCGGGGTCGGCGTGGGGGTGGGCGACGGGGTCGGGGTGCCGGTCGGCGTGGGAGTGGGCGTCGGCGAAGAATCGCCGCCTCCCCCGCAGGAGGCGATCAGCGCGCAACCTACTGCAGCGGCGCCTAGGAAAAGCGACTTCTTAGCCAGCACAGTGACCTACTTTCTCGTCCAGAGGAAAACCTGCGGCCCCCCAACAGGCCTGCGGGGCAATTAGCGGCCAACCCAAACTGACGGCAAGCGGATTCGCCCAGGCTTACCGCCGCCGCAGCATTCCGCGATCGAGTTCGCCGACCGCCTTCACCCCCATCAGCCGCATTCCGCGTTCGATTTCCTGCTGCAGGATAGTCACCGCGCGCTCGACGCCTTCCTCACCCGCCGCAGCGAGCGCATAGAGATAGAGCCGTCCGCCCGACGCAGCGGTGGCGCCGGTGGCCAGCGCCTTGAGCACGTGAGTGCCGCGGCGCACTCCGCCGTCGCAGATCACCTCGATACGGTCGCCCACCGCGTCGACGATCTCGGCGAGCTGGTCGAACGGTGCGCGGCTGCCGTCGAGCTGGCGACCGCCGTGGTTGGAGATCATGATCGCATCGCAGCCGATATCGGCCGCGCGGCGCGCGTCGGCGGCGCTCATCACGCCCTTGAGGCAGAACTTGCCGCCCCAATCCTCGCGCAGCTTCTCGACCGCCGCCCAGTCCATGTTCGGATCGAGCATCTCATTGAAATAGTCCTGGATCGAAATCGGCTTGCTGCTGCCCTTGGCAATATGGGCGTCGAGGTTGGGCAGGGTGAATTTCTCGCGGAACAGGAAGTTCAGCCCCCAGCCGGGCTTGGTGGCGTAGGACAGGAAGCTCGCCGGGGTGAACTCGGGCGGGGTCTTGAAGCCGCTGCGCTTGCACCGTTCGCGGTTGCCCGAGACGATCGTGTCCACCGTCAGCGCGATCGCGTCGAACTTTGCGGCACGGGCGCGCTCCACCAGCGCGGCGTTGAGCCCGCGGTCGCGGTGATAGTAATACTGCAGCATCTTGGGGCCAGCGTAGTTCGCGCCGATTTCCTCGATGCTGACGCTCGACAGGCTCGAGATGCCGAACCACAGGTTGTGCCGCTCCGCTACGCGGGCGACCGCGCGCTCGCCTTGCCAGTGGAACAGCCGCTGGAGTGCGGTGGGGCTGAGCATTAGCGGCAGGTTCGTCTTGCGGCCCATAATCGTGGTAGAGGTGTCGATGTCCTCGACCCCGGCGAGCACGTTGGGGACGAGATCGACGTCCGCGAAGGCGGCGGTGTTGCGCGCCTTGGTGAGTTCGTCGTCCGCCGCGCCGTCGATGTAGTGGAACACCGGGAACGGCAGCTTGCGGTAGGCGAGCGCGCGGAAGTCGTCGACGTTGTGGCAGTCGCGGGCGGTGCGGATGGTGTGCGGTACGGGGAAGGCGCGCTGCTGCATGCCCGCGCTCCTACACACCCTCAGGAAGCTGCAAAAGCATTCATCTGCGCTTCATGTTTACAGACGTAATCGATGCGCCTACAGACGTAATCGTCGGGGGAGGACCTGATGAGTAACGATACCGATAATAACAGCGCGGACACGGCCGAGCGGATCAGCGAGGCCGAGCATGCCGTGATGGAGGCGCTGTGGGAGCGCAGCCCGCTCACCGCCGCGGAAGTGTGCGACAGGGTCTGCACGCAGCGCGACTGGACGATGCCCACTGTCAAGACGCTGCTCTCGCGGCTGGTCGGCAAGAATGCCGTCGCTACCGAGCCCGATGGACGGCGCTTCCTCTACAGTCCATTGATCGAGCGGTCCGACTATGTCGGGACCGAATCGAAGCGGCTGGTCGAGCGGCTGTTCGGCGGGCGCGCCGCGCCGTTGTTCGCGCACCTCGCCGAATCGGAGGCGCTGACCGAGCAGGACATCGCAGAAATCGAAGCGCTGCTGAAGGAGCTCAAGGCATGACCTGGCTTCTCGGAACGCTCGCCTGGACCGCCGCGCTGCTGGCGCTGGTCCTGCTCCTGCGCCGTCCGGTGGCGCGTTACCTCGGGCCGCAGACCGCCTATGCCTTGTGGGCGCTGCCGGTCGCCCGGCTGCTGCTGCCGCCGATCGTGCTGCCGTACTGGCTCGCGCCTGCGAGCGAGACGCCGGCGGCGACTGCGGTGCTTACCGTCCAGGCGCTGCCATCAGGCGCTTCGCAAGTTACCCCTCCCGAGAGCGGGTTCGACTGGTTGGTGCTCGTTCCGGCCTTGTGGCTCACCGGCGCGACGATCTTTCTCGTCCTGCGATTCGGCGCGTACTTCCGGCTGCGGCGGGAGCTTCTCGCGGGCGCGCGTCCGGTGGGCGAAGCCGGCTGCATTCGCCTCGTCGAAACGCCGGCGGTGGCATCGCCGATCGCCTTCGGTGTGCTCGACAAGGTCATCGCGCTGCCGGCGCACTTCATGGCCATGCACGATCGCCGCTCGCGCGACCTCGCGCTCGAGCACGAACTGGCGCATCATCGCGGGCGCGACCTGCTGGTCAACGTCCTGGTCCAGCCGCTGTTCGCGCTCCACTGGTTCAACCCGCTTTCGTGGCTCGGCTGGCGCGCGTTGCGGCGCGACCAGGAAGCCGCCTGCGACGCGCGGGTGATGGCGCGCCGGGGCAGCGACGAGCGGGGCGCGTACGCCAACCTCATCGCCGGTCTCGCCGCCGGGCCGCGTCTCTCGCTCGCCGCGCCGATGGCGTGCCCGGTGCTCGGCGACAAGTCGATCGTTCACCGGCTGAGGAGCCTCACCATGTCCGAAGTCTCGCGCCGGCGCCGCAATGCGGGGCGCGCTTTGCTGGGCGCCGCCGTGCTTGCCCTGCCGCTCACCGCCTCGATCTCGTATGCCGAAGCGCCCGCGGTTCCGCCCGCTCCTGCGGCACCTCTCGCGCCTGCGGCAGTTGCGGCCATTGACCCGGCGGCGCCGCTGCCGCCGGCACCTCCTGCGCCGCCCGCCGCGCCGCTCGCCCCGCACAGCGATCACGCGTTGCGACAGGTGCATGTCATCCGCACCGCCGGCCACGGCAAGCACGCCGTCGAACTGCGCAAGATCAGCCGCGACGGCAAGGTGACTTACCTGGAGAACGGCCAGGAGATCGACGAGGACGAATTCGCCGCCCGGATGGAAGAACTGGGGATGCGGCTTGACGGCCTGGGCGACCAGATCGCGGTGAGCCTCGCACAGGCGCCGGTGATCGACGAGGCCATGCTTCGCAAGATCGAGCGTGATGCCGAGAAGGCGGGGCGCGAGGCCGAGAAGGCAGGGCGCGACGCCGAGCGCGCTCAGCGGCACGCGATGCGCGTGGTCGCGATGGCTCCCGAGGTCCGAACCGATTGCACGCGCGACGGAAACGCCGGAACCGTGATGCACGCAGGGGGCAAGCAGATCGTGTACATCTGCAAGGCGCGAGTGATGGCGAGCGCCGTCTCCGGCTTGCGCGCCGCACGGGCAAGCCTGGCGGCCAACGCGGATATACCGGCGAGCGCGCGGGCCGAGGCGCTCGCCTCGATCGACCGCGACATCGCCCGGATGGAAGCGGACCACTAAGTCTTACCGGGCGCGAGTCCCCTGCCCGGGAATAGAGCGGGGGCGGCCGAGTGCCGCCCCCATTTTCATTTGCGCACCGCTGAAACGGGCAGCGGCTGGACGACTTCCTGTGAGATGACTGTCACCTTGCCGCGAGGTGACGGCCTAAGGACCGGCGCGGCTCTCTGCTCGAACACCACGCGGGTAAACGCCGGGCGCGCGGGGTAGGGGCAGTTCCTCTGCTGACCGAGTCCCTTGAGGAAACCGCGCCGGACAGCGCCTGAGACGATTGCCGCCTTGAAGTCGCGCTCGTGATCGGCCGCCCCGCTGAGCTCGCGGATGACGCCCCGGAAGGGGATAAACGAACCCACCGCGCTGGTCGCGATGCGGCCCCAGCTGATCCGCTCGCGGTTCTGCCGGTTCACGTCGGCATCGGGGCCGAGCGCCGCGTCGAGCTGATCGAGCTCGGCCTGGATATCGGCGCAGCTGGCGATCCCGGTGCTGGCGTAAGGATCGGCGTCGGCCCGCAGCAAGACCGCCGGGATCGGCGCCTTCGCCAGGTTGAGGTCCGTCAGCGGCGTCATCGCGACGTCCTGCACCGTCGGATCGGAACTCACCGAATTGGCCTCTCGCGCAGCGAGCGGCGCGGCGGACAGCGCAAGCGCGCAGACGGCGAGCCTAGCGAAGCTGGACATATTTGTCGCACGCGGTGTCATCACCGCTCTCCATGCCGGTGCGCAGCGCCTGGACCCGCTGGGCGCTCGAACCGTGAGTGAAGCTTTCCTGATCGACCGCCGCTCCCGCGCGGCGCTGGAGCGTGTCGTCGCCGATCGCGCTCGCCGCCGTGAGACCTTCCTCCATGTCGCCCGGCTCGATGAGGTTGCGGTTCTTGCCCGCCCACACGCCTGCGTAGCAGTCCGCCTGGTGTTCCATCCGCACCTGCAGCGCATTGGCGTTTTGCGGATCCTGCGACTGCGCGCTGCGGATCGCGTCGGCGACCCCGGTGAGCTTCTGGATATGATGACCGTATTCATGCGCGATGACGTAGTAGCGGGCGAAATCGCCCTTTGCGCCGAGCTGGCTGGCCATCTCGTCGTAGAAGCTGGTGTCGATGTAGATGCCCTCGTCCTGCGGGCAGTAGAACGGGCCCATCGCCGACGACGCGCCGCCGCAGCCCGACTGCGTCCCGCCCTGGTAGAACACCA
Source organism: Tsuneonella sp. (assembly GCA_051958885.1). Lineage (GTDB taxonomy): Bacteria > Pseudomonadota > Alphaproteobacteria > Sphingomonadales > Sphingomonadaceae > Tsuneonella. Next base: position 1,922 of record JBQCFR010000217.1, on the reverse strand, counting down.
ATTCGGGCTGGTGGAACGGCACGTTCGCCTTGGCGAACACCGGCTCCCACGTCTGGTTGAGCGACTGCAGCGCGTTGCAGGCCTCGGTCGCATAGGCGTTCGAGGTGCACAGCTGCTCGACCGATTGCGAGCTGCCGACCTGGCTCTGCTGCCCTGTGGTCTGCGTCATCGTCCCGCCGCCGAGCATCTGGCCCGGGTCGACGCCGAACACCACCGCGGCGATCAGCGCGATGATGATCCCGCCGCAGCCGAGGCCGCCGCCCGCGCCGCCGGGAAACCCTCCGCCCCCGCCGCGGACGCGGATCGAGCCGGGATCGAAACGGTTGAGCCTCATGCACTCCCCTACACGATTGCGGTGAACCGCTTGCTTGTCACTGGACAGGCGGAACGATGGTCGCGAAAGCGGCGTTCGAAGCCCAGTTTCAGTCACAAATGTTGAGGGGTGCAAATGTTCCTGTCGGGCAAGCGGGCGCTGGTCACGGGATCGACCTCGGGCATCGGCCTGGCGATCGCCCGCGCCCTCGCGGCCGAGGGAGCCGGGGTGGTGCTGAGCGGGTTCGGCGGTGCGGACGAGATCGCCGCACTCAAGACGGAACTGGGCGCCAGCCACGTCGATGCGGACCTCACCACGCGCGCTGGATGCGAGGCTTTGATGGCGGCGGCGGGTCCAGTCGACATCCTGGTCAACAACGCCGGCATGCAGTTCGTCGCTCCGGTGGAGGATTTCCCGCCCGACAAGTGGGACACCATCATCGCACTGAATTTAACCGCAGCGGTCCACACCACGCGGCTCGCGATACCGCACATGAAGGCGGGCGCCTGGGGCCGGGTGATCAACACGGCGAGCGCGCACTCGCTGACCGCGAGCCCGTTCAAGAGCGCCTACATCGCCGCCAAGCACGGCCTCGCGGGATTGACCAAGACAGTGGCGCTCGAACTGGCGCAAACCGGGGTGACCGCCAACTGCATCAGCCCGGGCTATGTCTGGACCGCGCTGGTGGAAGGGCAGATTCCCGACACCATGAAGGCGCGTGGGCTCAGCCGGGAGGCGGTGATCAACGACGTGCTCCTTGCCAAGCAGCCGACCAAGCGCTTCGTTCAGCCTGAGGAAGTCGGCGCGCTGGCAGTATTCCTGTGCCGGGAGGAGGCTGGCAACGTCACCGGGGCGAACTGGAGCATCGATGGCGGCTGGACCGCCGAATGAAGGAGTAACAGGGGGCGTGAACCGGGTCGCACTGGCAGTGCTGCTGGCCCTTCTGGGCGGATGCGCCGCCGTGCCGCCGGTGAGCGCGCCCCGGCCCGGCGTGGCGCCGCTCGAGGCAGCGATGCTGAAGCACATCGAGGTACTCGCCAGCGACGATTTCGGCGGCCGCCGGCCGGGTACCGACGGCGAGGCCAAGACGCTGCGCTATCTGTCACACGAATGGCAGGCGATGGGGCTCGAATCGGGCACCAACGACCCCGCCAATCCGTGGTTCGCGCCGGTCGAGCTGGCACTCAGCGTTCCCGATGATAGCCGTGCGGCGTTCACGCGCGGCCGAGCGCGAGTCGCCGTCCCGCAAGATCAGATCGCGGTGTTCACTTCGGGGCGGCGCGGACTGGTCGAGGCCGCGCCGATGGTCTTCGTCGGCACCGCGGGCGAGCAGCTCGACCGCGCGCAGCTCGCCGGGCGGGTGGCGGTGATGCTGTGGGATCACGCAGGACAAGCTGAGCAACGCGAGGCGCTGTTCGAGAGGGGCGCCTCGGCAGTCGTCGCCGTTGTCGACTCGCCCGAGGAGTTCCACCGGATTGTCGATGGTCGCCGGCAAGGCGCTTACCGCCTCGCCGGAGACGAGAACGGTGGGCTGATCGACAGCTTCATCACCGCCACCGCGGCGCGGATGCTGATTGGCGAGGGCCGGTTCGACGGCCTTCGTGCCGAA
>JBQCFR010000216.1:0-19677 GCA_051958885.1 Tsuneonella sp. | reverse complement strand
CCTCAAGGAATGGCTCGGTCCGATCGCGGACGAGTGGGAGGAATTCGGGTTCGACAAGCTGCGGCTTGCCGCGCGCCACAGCTTCGATCTCGAGTGCAACTGGAAGGTCGCGATGGAGGCCAACATGGAGGTCTACCATGTCCCCTTCATCCATCCCGAGACGGTCGCGCCGCTGGTCGACGCCAAGCGCAACGTCAATCACTTCTACCCGCACGGCCACGCTCGCATGCTCGCGCCGGCACCGCGGCAGACCAACCGCGAGAGCGTGCGGGCAGTGGACAATGCACCCAACTGGACGTCGATCGAAACCGTCGGGGAGCTGGGGCGGACCTGCACGCAGAGCTACACGCTGTTCCCCAACTGGGTCTCGCCGCTGTCGAACTACTTCGTTCCGCCGCTGATCTTCTGGCCGACCTCGCTGTCGACCACCCGGCTCGAGCTGATCACGATGGCGCCCGACTGGGGCGAGGGCGAGGCGCCCGACTTGTGGACGGTCCCCGACGCAAGCTCTCCCAACGGCCGCACGATGGCCAAGCTGATCCAGGAGGACACCCAGTTCGGCGAAGCGATCCAGCGCTCGATGGAAAGCCGCGGCTTTCAAAGCGTGCCGCTGAGCTACCAGGAAGCGCGCATTTACTGGTTCCACCAGCAGTGCGACCGGATGATCGGGCTCAACGCCGTGCCGCCCGAACTGCGGGTCGAGCAGGTCCTCGGCGACGAGTGGGCGTGGCCCAACGACCCCCGCGTGGAGCTCATGGAAAGCGAGCCTCGCGAAGCGGCCGAATAGGCCGCACAGGCCTTGATTCCGTAGCGCAAATTGGCCGCTATCGGTTTTGCTAAATGTGAATGCGCGAGCGACTGCGTAGAACTTCCCTCACGCTCGGTCATCCTTGCGACCCGAGCGGGCGACATGAAGCCTAGAGCGCAGCGCCACAGGGAGGACGACCATGATCGATCGCATAAGTGCACCAACTTTCGCAGCGACCGTGCGTCCGCTGCTGCTCAGTTCCGCGGCGCTTGCCGCATTCGCGCTGCCGGGCGTGGCTATGGCGCAGGACGCGAGCGGGCAGGCAACCCCGGTCGCCACCGATACCGGAGCGGCGGCGATGGCGCCGGCGGCAGCGACCGGCAACGAAATCGTGGTTACCGCGCGCAAGCAGAACGAAACGCTGCAAGAAGTCCCGGTGACGGTCGCCGTTGTCGGCGCCAAGACGATCGAGGATTACCACATCACCAAGGCGGACGACGTGACTGCGCGCGTTCCCACCCTCAACGTGCAGGTCGGAGGCTCGGGATCGGGCGGATCGATTTCGCTGCGCGGCGTCGGATCGTCGGCAATTTCGGCGGCGTTCGATTCGGCCGTGGCGTTCGATTTCGACGGCGTCGTCGTCAGCACCATGCGCATGGTCCAGGCGGGCTTCTTCGATACCGCGCAGATCGAAGTGCTCAAGGGTCCGCAATCGCTCTACTTCGGCAAGAGCGCCACGGCGGGCGTGCTTTCGATCAAGTCGGCCGAGCCGACCAAGGACTGGCAGTTCGGCGCACGCGCCTCGTACGAATTCGAGGAGCACGGGAAGATCATCGGGGGCTATGCCTCGGGTCCGGTCACCCCGACGCTGGGAGTCCGCCTCGCAGCCCAGTATTCCGACTACAGCCGCTACGAAGAACTTCAGCCGGGCACGCCAGCGGTGAACAATCCCCGCGGGATCAAGGATTTTGTCGGGCGCGTGACGCTCAACTGGAATCCGATTGATTCGCTCAACGCCAACTTCAAGTTCCAGTACACGCGCAACGAGAACGACGGCGCCATTTCGCAGTCGGAAGTCTACTGCGGCGCGAACGGACGCGCGGACGAGATTTATCTGCTCTCCGGCTTGGTAGCCATTCCCGCGGGCTACGACTGCAAATTTGACGGTCGCGATTTCCTGACCGATTTTGCGCCGGCGCTGGCGGCGAACTTTCCGCCTCCTGCACGGGCGGACTTCACGGGCTCGCCCTACGGCCACACCGATATCTATTTTGGCCGCTTCAAGCTCGACGCCAACCTGACCGACACGATGAGCCTGGCGTGGGTCACCGGCTATATCGACATGAAGGCAATCGACCTCGATTCGTACAGTTACGGCGGCATTGGGCCGGCCTTCTCGCCGATTGGAAACTTTATCGGCAATCCAGGCCTCCTTACTACGGCCGCTCCGGCGCTGGCAGCGACCAACGGCCCGGGTGTGCCGATGGGGGCTGGCGGCAGCGATCCGGTGAACTCCTTGCGGCAGTTCACCCAGGAGGTGCGCCTCGCCAGCAACCTCGATGGCCCGATCAACTTCATGGTCGGCGGCTTCTACGAATGGCGCAAGAACGGCTTCGACACCTCGCAGGAGGCGGTCAATATCTCCTTCATCGCGCCCGATCCGATCACCGGCTATACCGCGGATTACCGCAAGATCAGCGACACCACCTCAAACGCCTACTCGGCGTTTGGCAGCGTGAGCTTCAAGCCCACCGAAGCGCTCGAGATCTCCGGAGGTCTGCGCTACACCAAGGAAGACAAGATCAACCGTATCACGATCCCGTACGTGCATGCGTTCCTCACCGCGGCCGGGTTCGTGCCGAGCGGCTTCTTCTCAGGACCGATCAGCTTCCGCGACAGCAACGTTTCGCCCGAAGCGACGATCAAGTACAAAGTCTCACCGGCGTTCAACGTGTTCGCCTCGTTCAAGACGGGCTACAAGTCGGGCGGCATCGACAACAGCGCGCTGCCGAGCAATCAGTTGCTGGGGTTCGCCAGCCCGGATCCGGCAGTGCGCGCGGCGACCGCGGAGGGCCTGAAGTACAAGTCCGAAAAGGCTCGCGGCGGTGAAATCGGCTTCAAGTCCGAACTGCTGGACCGCACGCTCACGCTGAACGGCACCGCGTACTACTACAAGTACAAAGACTTGCAGGTCCAGACCTTCAATGCCACGACCGTCCAGTTCATCACGCAAAATGCCGGCGCCGTGACGACCAAGGGCGTCGAACTCGAAGCGCGCTACCGCACGCCGATCGAGGGACTGACGCTGTCCAGCAATCTGTCCTACCTTGATGGGAAGTACACCGCCGACTTCTTCAACCCAGGCGCCGACGGCGTGTCGGGGACCGCGGACGACATCAATCTGAAGGGGCGGGACGTAAGCCGTGCGCCGAAATGGTCCGGCAATCTCGCGTTTGACTGGCAAATTCCCGTCGGCAACGATCTCGCGCTCGGGCTGGGAGGCAACATGACCTTCTCGAGCAGCTACTGGACCAACAACACTTCGTTCAATGACTACATTCAGCGCCCGTGGCAGACCTACGATGCGCGCGTGTCGTTCGGGCAAGCGGACGGGCTGTGGCAAATCGCGCTGGTGGGAACCGACCTCACCGACAAGTACTACACCACCAGCTCGGGCTCGCGCCCGTTCCTCGCGGGTCCCAACCCCTATGGCGTGCCGGTGGGCGACGACATCATCCTCAACCACAACCGGGGCCGGCAAATTTTCCTCGAAGGCTCGGTCAAGTTCTAGCTCCACTCCGGGAGCACAAGACTGGCGCTCGCAGCACACGCTGCGGGCGCCAATTTTTTTTGAACGATGTCGCCCAGGCGAGCGGGCTGGCGGTCGCTAGGACAGCGCGAAATGGAGGCCGCGCATCAGCGCTGCCGCCAGCACCGACGTGTGATCCTCGCCATCGAAAACGGCGAATTGCGCGTCCGCGCCCGCGTCCGCGAGCGAGGCGGCGAATTCGCGCGCTCCGTCGACCATCCGCGACGCGGCCACGAGCGCCTGCACAGTTTCGAGCGGCATGTTCAAAGCCTCCGGCACCTCGGTCGGCACGTCCTGCTCCTTGCCGCCGACACAGATCAGCGTGCGCGGTCTGCGGTCGAGTCGCGCGATCATGTCGGCAAACGACGGCAGGCGATGGAGAACGGCGAATTGATCCCACCACAGCGAAGGGCTCGAGGCGACGTAGGCCGCGAAGTCAGATGGCCGGGTGAGCAGGGCGTAGCTGACGAAAAGTCCGCCGAGCGAGTGGCCGAACAGCGTGCGGTCAGTCGCTGAGGCTTCGGGATAGCGGCGCCCGATTTCCGGCGTAAGTACCTCAGTCAGCCAAGTCAGGAACGCCTCTGCGCCGCCGTTTCCGGAGCCGATGAGGTTGGTCAGGCTGCCAAGGGTCTCGGCGCCGGCTTCGCTCAGCGGAGGCGTGAGGTCGGCGGTGCGCAGTTGAGCGAACTCGGCGAACCCCACACCGTAACCGATCGCCACCACCATCGCGGTCGGTTGCAGACCGTTCGTGCCGCGCAGCCGCGCGATCTCGGCCGCCAGTCCGGCGGTCATGTCGCCGTCGATCACGTACATGACCGGCACGTTTGCCTGGCCTTCGGCCAGGTGCGGGTGGCGCGCGACGCTGATCTGGAAACTGCCGGCCCCGCTCGGATGCGGCAGCTCGAACTGCTCGATGTGGGCCTGGATGGGATTGGTCATGGCGGTCCTTTCGTGGCTGCCGAGGGGGCCGGTCAAGCTTCACGCAGCGCGCGATAGACCAGCTCCTGAGCCACGACTTCGGGCGGGCGCAGCTCGGTGGGAATGCGACTGCGATGGCTCATGCCCACACAGAGAATGTCGTGCTCCGGGTCGATCCAGAACCATGTGCTGAAGGCGCCGCCCCACTCGTAGGTGCCCTTGCCAACCGGCCGGCCGGCGCGCTCGGGATCGACACACACCATGCCGTTGAGGCCATGCCCGTTCCCCTGCCCGATCGTGTAGTGGAGGATAGCATAGCGGTTCTCGCAGAACGCGTCGGAAAGGTGATTCTGCAGCATGAGGTCGACGGTCTCGGGCCTCAGCACCTGGACGTCGCCAAGCGCCCCGCGGTTCAGCAGCATGCGGGCGAAGCGGGCGAAATCGAGCGCGGTCGACTTGTACGAGGTGCCGCCCATCGGGAACACCGACTCGCGTCGCTCGGCCATCGTCGCGGGGCGCAGCCGGCCGGTCTCCGCATCGAGCACATGGCCCGAGGCGAGCCGCCGCGACTGCGCGTCGTCGAGGGCGAAGGCGGTATCGACCATGCCGAGTGGATCGAACAACCGCTTCTTGAGGAACAGGTCGACCCGCTCGCCGCTGAGCCGCTCGACGATCTCGGCCTGGAGGTCAGTGGCGACGCTGTATTCCCACGATGTGCCCGGTTCATAATCGAGCGGGGCGGAGGCGAACTTGCCGATCAGGTCGGGCAGCGATCGCGCATCGGCCCAATTGAGCGTGGCGATCTTGGCGGTCATCTCCTCGATCGTCTTGCCGAAGCTGAAGCCGGCCGTGTGAGTGAAGGTTTCGCGGATCGTCGGCGGCCGGCTCGCCTTGCTGCCCGGCAGTTTCTCGATGCCGGCGAACTCGGGCAGATATTTGGAGACCGGGTCGTCGAAGTCCCATTTGCCATCCTCGTGGAGGAACAGCATCGCGGCGGCGGTGAGCGGCTTGCTCATCGAGAACAGCGTGAAGATGGTGTCCGGATGAAGCGGGGCCTTGGTCCCCCAATTTGCAAAGCCGGTCACGTGAGTGTGAACAAGCTTGTCGCCGCGCGCGAGCAGCATGACCTGCCCCGGCAGTTCGCCGTTGGCGACCAGGCTCTCGACATAGCTGTCGAGCTCTCCGAGCACGCTCGGCGAGAAGCCGGCTTCGGATGCGGGAATTGGCGTCAACTTGAAGGCGGCCATCATCGCTCCTGTCGTCGGCTATTTCGCTACAGGAAAGTATGGAAAGCGGTCCTCGTCAAGCGGTTTTCGCGAGAGAAGCTTGGAAGCTATGTCGTCATCCCAGCAATTCCATGCGGGAAGCACGGCTCGTTCGATTGACATGAGAGAGAAAATAAGTTTCCAATGGTGAAACGAGGGAAAGCGCTGATTCGGCGGCGCGACGACGAGAGGGTGGGATTCATGAAGCGCGCAATGACCATCGCGATCCTTGCAGGCGCCACGGCGCTGTCGGGCGGACAAGCCTTGGCGCAGGACACATCTGCCTCGGGGGGTGAGCCCGATGCAAGCGCTCCCGCGCCCACCGGAGAGATCATCGTCACCGCCGAACGGCGCGCCCAGCGATTGATCGATGTGCCGCTGTCGATCTCCGCCGTGACCGGCGATGATCTGGCAAGGCTGAATGCCACCCAGCTACGCGATTATGCCAACACCATTCCGGCGCTGACAATCAACTCCAACGGCGGGCTCGGGCAGAACCAGCTGACGATCCGGGGTGTGACCTCCGGTCAGGACGTGGCCTCGACAGTCGGAATCTATGTCGATGACGTGCCTTACGGCGGCAGCACCGTGTTCACGATCAACACCTCGCTCGCGCTCGACGCCGGGCTCTTCGATCTCGACCGGATCGAGGTGCTGCGCGGACCGCAGGGCACACTGTACGGTGCGAGTTCGATGGGCGGACTGCTTAAGTACGTGCCGCGCAAACCCGACCTCACCGAGTTCCAGTTCGCGGGCCAGGGCGGCGTCTCGTTCACCGAGCACGGCGGCACCAATTTCAACCTTGCGGCCGCGGCTAATGCGCCGGTGGTCGAAGGTAAAGTCGGCGTGCGGGCCAGCGGCTTCTACACCCGTGACGGCGGCTATATCGACGACCTTGTGCTGGGCGAGGCGAATGTCGGGCGCGGCCGGCTTTACGGAGGCCGCCTAGACGCGCTGTTCCAGGCCACCGACAACCTGTCGATCCGCCTGACCGGCTTCGCGCAGGACATACAACGCGATGGCACGGCGCAAGCCGATTTCCTCCTCACCGGGCAGCCGGTCGACGGGGAATACGAGCAGCGCAGGTCGCTGCGCGAACCGTTCGACCAGACCTTTCGCCTGGTCAGCGGTACCGTGGCCTATGACTTCGGCGCGGCGGCCTTGACCTCGATCACCAGCTATCAGCGCAACCACGTGTTCTACCGTGTCGACGGTTCGCCGCTCTACGTTCCGTTGCTCCACTCGATCGGGTTGCCGGTCGCCTCGACCGCGGTCGATGGCGGGATCACCACCAAGAAGTTCACCCAGGAGGTTCGGCTGGCTTCCGCGCCCGGGGGAACCTTCGACTGGATCGTCGGCGGGTTCTACACCAACGAGGACAGCGTCGCGATCGTTAACCTCGTTCCATATCTCCCGGGCATGACGCCATTTCCCCTGGACCTCCTGACCAGCTCGCTGCCCAGCACGTACAAGGAGATCGCGGGCTTCGGCGATCTCACCGTCCATCTTTCGGATAAGTTCGATGTGACAGGGGGCCTGCGCTACGCGCACAACAGCCAGAGCTACACGCAGAACGTTACGGGCATCCTCGCTCCCCCGGCGCCGAGGCAGGATTCGCAGGAAGGTGTGGTGACCTACCTCGCCAACGCGCGGTACAAGTTCAGCGATCACGCATCCGCTTATGCCCGCTATGCCACCGGCTACCGCCCCGGCGGCCCCAACGTGGTGACGCTCGACCCGGTCACCGGGAAGCCGCTCGGCGATGCGACCTTCGATTCCGATAGCCTTGCGAGCTACGAAGTGGGCTTCAAGGGCGAGAGCGCCGACCGCACCTTCGCGGTCGACCTCGCGGCCTATCATATCGACTGGAAGGATATGCTGGTCTCGCGGTTCATCAACGGCTTCAATTCCTACGTGAATTCGGCCGGGGCCAAGATCGACGGCGCGGAGCTGACGCTGACGGCCCGTCCCTCGCGCAGCTTCACCGCCACCGGCGCCTTCGCCTACCAGGATGCGCGATTGTCCAAGGACTCGCCCGATCTTGGCGGGCTCAAGGGCGATCGCCTTCCCAACGTTCCGAAGCTGACGGCCGCCTTGAACGTCGATTACCGAATGGCCGGCAGCGGGTTCTCACCCACTTTTGGCGGGACCTTGCGGTTCGTATCGGACCGGGACTCCAACTTCCGCGGGAATCCCAGCACGCCGCAGTTCGATCTCGGGGACTACGCGACAGTCGACTTGAGGGCGGGAGCGACGTTCGGGCGTATCAACGCGCAACTCTTCGTGCACAACCTGTTCGACGAGCGCGGCGCGTACTCGGCAATCACGACGTATGCCGCCTTCGGCGGGCCGGCGCGGGTGTCTGTGCTGCAGCCGCGGACCATCGGCATCGGTGTCAACACGAGCTTTTGAGCGGGAACTGCTTAGGGTGGTGTAGTGGTTCCGGGCGAGATAGGACCGCCTCCATCGAGCAGTGCGGGAAGCCGCTTGCGAATGAATCAGGCGAGGCATGCGCGACACCAGCGGAAACAAGGACGAACTGACCGGCAGCCGGATGAAGCTGGGCCGGGCGATCCGCGCCAAGCGGGTCGCGGCGGGCCTGTCGCTCGCCGAGCTCGCCGCGCGCATCGGGGTCGCGCTGTCGACGATGTCGAAGATCGAAAACGGGAAGATCTCGACCAGCTTCGAACGGCTCGACAGCGTGAGCCGCGCGCTGCAGGCAGACTTGGCGGAGTTCATGGGCTCGGGCACGTCAGGCGCAATTGCGCCAACTGCATCCGGCGCTTACGGCATGCGCCGAAGCATCAGCCGGCCCGAGGATTGTCCGATGATGGACGCGGGCAGCTACCTCGAATGGTTCCACGCATCCGACATGCTGCAGAAGCGATACCAGCCGATCGTCGCGGAGCTGCTGGTCGAGGATGTCGCGGACTACGGCCCGTTCACGCAGCATAGCGGCGAGGAGTTCAACTACGTCCTCGAGGGCGAGATGGAATTCCACACCGAGATTTACGCGCCCGCGCGGATCAAGGCCGGGTCGAGCATCTACTTCGATGCCGAGATGAAGCACGCGCACGTGCGGGTCGGCAAGGAACGCTGCCGCATCCTGGCGATTTTATGTCCTCGGCAGGAAACGGATCTCGCTTCGGAGCGCAACGCTATGCGCATCGTCGGATCGCATGAGCAGGACGCGGACCGTGCCCGTTTCGCAGACTCCAGCGGGCGTTAGCCGCCGGGCGTGTGATTTTCCTCTGGGGAAAGTGCCCGGTCCCGCACGCCCGCGCTGGATGCGTTGACCGTATGCCACGCGACACTCGAATTGTATCGAGCACAACCGGTAATTTCGCTTGACTGACGGACGTTTCCATACTTTCCTCTCGTGAAAGTTTTGGGATTCACCGCAATGTCCGCCCGCGTGCTGTCAAAGGCGTTCAACGTCGCCGACGTCCAACGCCTTGCCCGGCTGGCCCTGCCGCGCCCGATCCGCGACTACTTGGAAGGCGGCGCGGACGATGAATGGACGCTGCGCCGCAATGCGGGCGCGTTCGCGGACTGGGTGCTCGCCCAGCGCGCACTGGCCGATGTGACCACGGTGGACACCGGCACCAATCTCCTCGGGTTGTCCGCTGCGATGCCGATCATGCTCTCTCCGACGGGCATGTCGCAGCTCTTCCACGCATCGGGCGAGACGGCGGTCGCGCGAGCCGCTGCCCGTTCCGGTGTGTCGTATGGGTTATCGACAATGGCCACGACCACGATCGAGGCTATCGCCGCCACCGGCGCCGCGCGCTATTTCCAGCTCTACCTGTTCCGCGACCGCGGCCTGACCAGCGCGCTGCTCGAGCGGGCCGCGGCGAATGGATATCGTGCCCTGTGCCTGACGATCGACACGACCATTAGCGGCAACCGCGAGCGCGATTTGCGCAGCGGGATGATCATGCCGCCGCGCTTCACGCTCGGCAGCCTGCTGAGCTTTGCCGCGCATCCGCAATGGGCGCTCGGCGCGCTCAAGAACCGTTCGTTCCAGCTCGCCAATGTCATCGAGCACGTCGGCGACATCGCGCGCGAGGGCACCAGCGTTATCGACTACGTCAATTCGCAGTTCGACCGGTCGGCGACCTGGAAGGACGTGGAGTGGCTGCGCGGGCAGTGGCGCGGCAAGCTGGTCATCAAGGGCGCGACGCAGCCCGATGAATGCGAGCGCGCGGTCGCATGCGGGGTCGATGCGATCATGCTGTCGAACCATGGCGGCCGCCAGCTCGACGGCACCGGCGCGCCCCTCGATTACCTCCCGCGCGTGAGGGACCGGGTGCAGGATGCCGTGCAGCTGATCGTCGATGGCGGGGTCCGTCGGGGGACCGATGTGCTGAAAGCCATCGCGCTGGGCGCCAACGGCTGCTCGATCGGGCGGCCCTATCTCTATGGCCTCGCGGCAGCGGGCGAGGCCGGTGTCGCGCATGTGCTCGACATCTTCCGCAGCGAGATCGAGCGCGACATGGCCCTGATGGGCCGCACGCGGATCGCCGACGTGGGCGCGTCGGACATCGACCATCTTCAGGATTTCAGGACAGGACCCCGGCGCATGCCTCATGCCGCATCGCCGAACCGGAGGAGTGCCGCCTCGTGACCTGCTGGACGACCATGGACATCATGCCCGCCACCGGTGCAGCCGCCGCCGAAACAACCATCGTGTTCGCCGAAGAGGGCGCCTTGCACGCACCCGCCCCGGCCGACGCAATCGCCGCGCTGATGCGCCAGGCCAATTTCATCGCCAAACCGGGGCGCTGGCTCGATCTCGTCGGGTCTGAGGGACGCACCGTGGTCGTGGGCGTGGGCAGCGCGAGCCAGCCCGACCGCTGGCGCAGCGCGGGCGGTCACCTAGTCGAAGCGATGCGCGCGCTCGCGCTGACCGAGGCAAGGGTGGGGGGCGCCGTCGATCTCGGACTTCGCGAGGCGTTCGTGTCGCTGATCGAAGGCGTCTTGCTGCACAGCTTCCGGCTCGATCAGGGCCGGCGAGACCCGGTCCCCGGGCACGTGTCCGAAGTCCTGCTCATTGCCGCGGAAGATGCGGCACTGCTCGCGCAGGCCAAGCGTCGCGCCGACCCGGTCAACCGCGCGCGGGCATGGGTCGAGCAGCCCGCCAACCTGCTCACGCCCGCGATCTTCGCCGACGAGGCGGACGCCGCACTCTCGCCGCTTGGCGTCAACGTGCGCAGGCTTGGGCCGGCTGAGCTCGAAGCGATGGGCGCGGGCGGAATTCTCGCCGTCGCCGCGGGAAGCGACAACGAACCGCGGCTGACTGTCGCCGAATACCGCGGCGCGCCCGGTCGTGCCCAGTGGGACGCGGCGCTGATCGGCAAGGGCCTCACGTTCGATGCGGGCGGTCTCAACCTCAAGCCGCGGCCCGGCATTGCCAAGATGAAGTTCGACATGGGCGGCGGCGCGGCGGTGCTTGGCGCGCTCGAGCGGCTGGCGGCGCGCGAGGCCGCCGTCAACGTCGTCGCGACCGTCCCGATGTGCGAGAACACCATCGATGGACGCGCGTTTCGCCCGGGAGATGTGATCAGGTCGCTCGCCGGCCTCACGATCGACGTGCAGGACACCGATGCGGAAGGGCGGATCGTCCTCGCAGATGGCATTGCCTACGCGATCAAACATTACGACCCCGCGCATATCGTGGACGTGGCGACGCTGACCGGCGCGATCATGAGCGTGCTGCACGAAGACTTTGCGGGGCTGTTCACGTCCGATGACGCGCTCGCTGGCGCGCTGGCGGCGGCGGGCGCCGACGCCAACGAACTGCTGTGGCGGCTGCCGCTGGTGGCGGCGCAGGATTATCTAGTGGAGTCGCCGGTCGCCGACGTGTCGAACCTGGGCGCGCCGGGGTGGTTCGGAGCTGGCAGCGGCTCGCCGGCCGCGGGCGCCAAGTTCCTCGAGAAGTTCGCCAAGGGCCGCAGCTGGGCGCATATCGACATCGCCGGCACCGCGTGGGCCGGCCGGCGGACAACACGCTGCGGTCCCGGCGCGACCGGGTTCGGTGTGGCCTTGCTCGACGAGTGGGCCGGCGGCATCGCACGCTCCGCAGCATGACCGCGGACGGCGGCCGTGAGGCGAAGGCGGGGGGCATCTGTTGCGGGAACTGGCAGGAAGGGGGGCGGTCCCACGCTGCGCGTGGTCTGAGGTCCGCGGAAATGGAGCGGGCGAAGGGATTCGAACCCTCGACCCCAACCTTGGCAAGGTTGTGCTCTACCCCTGAGCTACGCCCGCTCACTGGCGCTCGCGGAAGATGGCTTCCGCGCTGGAAGGCGGGCGATTAGCAGCGCGCCCGAGGGGCCGCAAGGGGGTAAAATCGGCCGCTCCCGCAGGCCGGTCAGGCCTTCACAAATCGAGCGAAAGCCCCAACATGCACGCGCGAAGAGTGCACCGCGTGCACACCGACACAAGGGGACCTGACAGTGGCCAGCATGGGGCTCAACCTCGACGAGCAGAAGGCGGTCGATCGCTTTCGCAAGGACGTTGTCGAGCCGTCGATGGACAAGCTCGTGATCATCGACTTCTGGGCCGAATGGTGCGGGCCCTGCAAGGCGCTTACGCCGGTGCTCGAAAAGGTCGCCGCCGATTACGCCGACAAGGGAGTCCAGCTCGCCAAGATCAACGTCGATGAAGAGCAGTTCATCGCCGCGCAGTTCCAGGTCCGCTCGATCCCGACCGTCTACGCGATGTTCCAGGGGCAGCCGGTCGCGGACCTCACCAACGCGCGCACCGAAACGCAGCTCAAGCAGCTGCTCGATCAACTCCTGGCGCAGTTGCAGATCGAAGGCGGAGACGAGGCCTCGCGTAGCCAGCAGCAGGACATCGAGCAGTTCCTCGCCATGGGTGAGCAGGTGCTCGCAGGCGGTGACCCGGCCCGCGCTGCGGGAATCTTCGCGCAAGTCGCGGAGATGGCGCCCGGCAGCGCAGCGGCGCACGCAGGGCTTATCCGCGCGCTGATCGCCGACGACAGGGCCGAGGAGGCGCAGGCGGCGCTGGCAGCAGTCGACCCCTCGCTCGCCGAGGACCCGCTGATCCGCACCGCGCGAACCGCGCTGGACCTCGCCGGCACACGGGTTGACGCCGGCGAACTCCAGGCGCTCCGTGCGCGGGCTGCCGAGGCGCCCGCCGACATGGAGGCGCAGATGGCGTTCGCCGAAGCGGCATATGCGGCGGGCGAGCGCGATGCCGCGGCGGATACGCTGCTGGCGATGATCGCCCATGATCGCGAGTGGAACGAGAGTGCCGCCCGCGCGAAGCTGCTGCAGATCTTCGAGACGGTCGGGCTGGAGGATCCGTGGGTCATCGCGACCCGGCGCCGGCTGTCCAAGATCCTGTTCGGCTAGCGATGATCACCCGCCTCTCGATCTTTCCGCTCACCGGGGCGATCCTGTTTCCGGGATTGCAGTTGCCGCTGCACATTTTCGAGCCGCGCTACCGCGCGCTCGTCGGCGATGCGCTGGCGCGCGACCGGCGGATCGCGATGATTCAGCCGCAGCGTCCCACCGACGATGCGCCGCTCTATTCGGTCGGGTGCATCGGCAAGATCGGCGAGGTCGAGGCGCTCGATGACGGGCGCTACAACCTGGTGCTCGAGGGCGAGGCGCGCTTTCGGCTGCTCCGCGAACTCGATAGCGCGACGCCGTTCCGACAGGTCGAAGGCGAAGTGCTCGAAGAGGATGATAGCGCGGTGCTCTCGAGCATCGAGCGGGCTAGCTTCGAGCGCGAGGCGCGGCGGTTCGCCGACGCGCAGGGCTACTCCGTCGACTGGAAATCGGTCGGCCAGCTCGACGATCGCACCTTGATCGACGGGGTCAGCCAGATCGCGCCGTTCGACGCCGCCAGCAAGCAGGCCCTGCTCGAAGCGAACGACCTGCAGCAACGCTGCGAGCTGCTCGTCCAGCTGATGCAATTCTTCGGACGCGGCGATCCGGACGAGGAGCGCGTCACCCTGCAGTAAGTCACAGGGCGAAGCTCTCGCGCACCCCGTCGATCACGTACTGCGCGGCGAGTGCGGCGAGCAGAACGCCGAGCAGGCGCGTGATTACCGCCTCCACCCGGGCGCCGAACAGCTTCATCAGCGGGCTCGCGGCGACGAGCGCGAGCAGCGTGAGCACCATCACCGCGGCGAGCGCGCCGAGCACCGCCAGCGTCTGGTCGAGCCCGTCCGCCTTGGCGGTGAGCAGCATGATCGAGGCGATCGCGCCCGGTCCCGCGAGCATCGGCATCGCCATCGGGAAGACCGAGACATCCTCGACCTCGGGCGTCGCGGCGACTTTCTCAGCGCGCTCCTCACGCCGCTGGGTGCGCTTCTCGAACACCATGTCGAGGGCGATCACGAACAGCATGATGCCGCCGGCGATGCGGAACGCGTCGAGCTCGATGTGGAGCGCGCCGAGCAGGTTCTCGCCGAACAATGCGAAGCCGACGAGGATGGCGAAGGCGATCAGGCACGCGCGCAGGGCCATTGCGCGGGTTTGCGCCGCCGTGGCGCCTTTGGTCAGCCCGGCGTAGATCGGCGCGCAGCCCGGAGGGTCGATCACCACGAACAGGGTGACGAAGGCCGAGAGAAAAAGCTCGATCACGCGGTCGGGGTGCAGGCCGGCGCGGGCTGGCCCGGTGCTGCTTCGGCGGTCGCGGTCCGCTCGAACACGGTCTCGGCCCCGCTGGCGCGTCGCAGGGTCACGGTGACGTGGCGCGTGCAGTCGGCCGCAAGCTGCGTGGTCCAGGTGAGCGTGCCGTCGTCCGAACGGCCACTCTGCCACGCCTCGCCGCGGCGCGCCTTGGGCAACTTGCGTACCATGCGCCGCTGCTCGAGCGCCGAACAATCGGCGGCCTCGGCGCCGATCATCTCGGGCGCGTTATACCCGTCCTCGAGGTCGAACCCCTGGTCGAGCACCCAGCGGTAATCGCCGTTCGACTGGCGTTGCCACACTGTCAAGAAGCGCGACTTGGCGCCCGATGCGTGGATCGCCGGCCCGCTGGTGATCGCATAGGAGCCGTCGCAGCTCGACCATACCCGGTCGGGCTCCCAGGCGATAGCCTTGGCCGGATCGGCGCGGCCCTTGAGGTCGCCTTGCACCAGCGAGAAGCCGGGATTGGCCCACACAGCGTCCTTCGCCGCGAAATCACGAAACGCGGTCCACTGACCCTTGTCCTGCGCGCTGCGTGCGAAGGCGAGTTCGGTGGCGATTACTTCGCTGGGGTTGGCAGTGGGCGATGGGATCGGGCGTTCGCGCGCCAGCCCGGGCTCAGAGCTGACCAGGATCAGCAGACTGCAGAGACCGGCATTGGCGGTACGGCGCATGAGGGGCAGCATAGGCATGAGCGGCTCCGATGAAAATCTCGCCAAGGGTAACAGCACCGGCGCCGCAGCCAAGGCAGAATGGACTGCTCACGGGCGGGCTCGCCATACAGCGGGGCGATGAACGCTAGATGGAACCCACTGCCAGCGGGACTCCGGCGTTGCGGTGCGCGGCGACCAGCGTGTTGCGCAGCAGCACGGCGATTGTCATCGGTCCGACTCCGCCCGGGACCGGGGTGATAGCCCCGGCGACCTTCCGAACTTCGTCGAAGGCGACATCGCCGACGAGCGCCCCC
Source organism: Tsuneonella sp. (assembly GCA_051958885.1). GTDB lineage: Bacteria > Pseudomonadota > Alphaproteobacteria > Sphingomonadales > Sphingomonadaceae > Tsuneonella. The sequence continues at coordinate 4,307 of JBQCFR010000216.1, read as the reverse complement.
TTGTCGGCGCCCGGCTCCGGCGGCAGGCGGTTGATGCCCACGTCGATCACCGTCGCCCCCGGCTTGATCCACTCGCCGCGCACCATTTCCGGGCGCCCCACCGCAGCCACGACGATCTCCGCGCGCCGCACCACATCGGGCAGATCCCGGGTCCGGCTGTGCGCGACTGTGACGGTCGCGTTCGCGTTGGTGAGAAGCTGCGCCATCGGCCGCCCGACCAGCTGCGAGCGCCCGATCACCACCGCTTCCTTGCCCGACAGGTCGCCGAGCCGGTCCTCGAGCAGCATCATGCAGCCGAACGGAGTGCAGGGGAACAGCCCCTCCTGCTGGTTCGCGAGCCGCGCGATGTTCGCCTGGGTCAACCCGTCGACGTCCTTGTCTGGATCGATCAGCGCGATCACTCGCTGGTCATCGAGGTGGCCGGGCAGGGGCAACTGGACCAGAATGCCGTCGACGGCGCTGTCCGCGTTGAGCCGCGCCACCAGCGCCTCGAGCTGTTCCTGCGTGGTGTCCGCCGGCAACCGATGCTCGAAGCTCGCCATGTTGGCGGCGACCGTGGCCTTGCCCTTGGAGCGCACGTAGACCTGGCTTGCGGGATCGTCCCCCACCAGCACCACGGCGAGCCCCGCCTTCCGCCCAGCGGCCTGCTCGAACTCGGCGGCGAGCGCGCCGACTTTTTCGCGCAGCTGCGCGGCGAAGGCCTTCCCGTCGATGATGGCGGCAGCCATCAGTAGCCCCTGAGGTCGGCAAGGATATAGACCAGCGCGTTGAGCAGCAGCAGCAGGACCATTGGCGAGAAATCGATTGCCCCGGTGTCCGGCAGCATGCGGCGGATCGGCCCCAGCACCGGCTCGAACAGGCGGCTGATCGCATCGTACACGGCGACGAGGAAGTGATTGTCCCGCCCGACGACGTTGAACGAGAACAGCAGCCCGATGATGAACCAGATGATGACGAGCATGTTCACCGTGTTGGCGAGCATGATCAGGATCTGGATTATTGCGTCCATCATGTCCTCTTGTACTGCCGCGTCGCTCTAGCCGAGCGAGCGGAGCTGTATCAACCGCATAATACGCGCGCGCAGAGGCGTCAGGCCGCGCGGATCAGCGTCCCGGCCCCGTGCGCGGTGAAGAATTCGAGCAGCATCGCGTGCGCGACGCGCCCGTCGAGCACCACCGCCGCCTCGCACCCGGCCTCGACCGCGTGCACGCAGGTTTCGAGCTTGGGGATCATACCGCCGCTGATCGTCCCCTCGTGCTGCAGCCGCTCGATGTCGGCCGGCGTGAGATCGGTCAGCAGCGCGCCCTGCTTGTCGAGTACGCCAGCAACGTCGGTGAGCAGGAACAGCCGCGCCGCGCCGAGCGCAGCGGCGATAGCGCCCGCCATCGTATCGGCGTTGATGTTGTAGGTGTGCCCGTCCTCGCCCGCGCCGATCGGGGCGACGATCGGGATCATGCCGGCCGCGACCGCGGTATCGAGAATGGTCGTATCGACGTGCGACGGTTCGCCGACGAAACCGAGGTCGATCGCCTGTTCGATCTGGCTGTCCGGATCGCGCGCCGTGCGGGTGACCTTGGTCGCGGTGACCAGCCCCGCGTCCTTGCCCGATATGCCGATCGCCTTGCCGCCGGCGGCGGCGATCCAGCCGACCAGTTCCTTGTTGATCGCGCCCGAGAGCACCATTTCGGCGACTTCGGCGGTCGCCTTGTCCGTCACCCGCAGCCCGTCGACGAAGGTGCTCTCGACCCCGAGCTTCTTGAGCATCGCGCCGATCTGCGGCCCGCCGCCGTGGACCACCACCGGATTGATGCCGACCGCCTGCAGCAGCACGATGTCGTGGGCAAAGTCGCGCGCCGCGGCCGGGTCGCCCATCGCGTGGCCGCCGTACTTCACCACGAACGTGCGCCCCGCGTAACGCTGGAAATAAGGCAGCGCCTCGATGAGCGTTTCGGCCTTGGCAAGCATCGCCCGGTTGTCGGCGCTCATCTGCTTCCTTTCGCGGGGGACGGTGTCGGCCGGCGCTTAGCGGCTTGTCGCCGGGTAGGAAAGCGGCGGAGCAGGGTTAACGGCTCGGCAACCGGCTTGTGGCACTGTCGCACCGCATCGTCCAAGGCGCCGGCAGCTAGCCGGGGCGGACGCGCGGGAGGACTTGCGATGGCAGACGCCGGCAAGGGACACGATAACGCACGCGACCGGGGTGAGCGCCGCGGCGGCGATCGCCGGCTGGAACAGGTCGCGTTCGAAGGGCAGGATCGCCGCGAGGCCGACCGCCGCTCGGGCCGCGATCGGCGCGAGAAGGCCCGAACGCGCCTGACGCCGTAAGCATCGGCGACTAGCTTCAGCCTGCGCCGCTCTTCTTCGGCGGATCGAGCGCCCACGGATTGACGTGCTTGTGGGCGGCATGGCTGCCGCTGCCTTTCGCTCCAGTGTCGAAGAACGGCAGGGCGGCGCTGTTGTCCTGATCGGGCGAGGGCACCGTGCAGTACGCCGTCACCAGAACCCCGCCAGCCCAGATTAGAGCCTTCCAGCGGCTGCGGAACACGTTCTGGTACTTGGTGAACATCGCGGCCGCAGCTTAGGGCCGGACCGGTTAAGAACGCGTGACGGCGAAGCGGCCGCTCTCCGCGGGGGAGAACGGCCGCTTCCCTGGCGATCGGCTTAGCGGTCGCTGCGGCTGCTGTCGGAGCGGCTGCTGCTCTGGCCCCCGCGCGAACTGCTCTCGCCTTGCTGGCGCGAACTGCCGTAGTCGGCCTGTTCATGCTGGCCGCCGCTCATGCCGCTGCTGCGAGAGCTGCGGTTTTCGCCCCGCTGGCCCGAACTGCCGTAGTCGGACTGCTCAAGCTGGCTTTCGCCGCCGCCGCCCATGCCGGTCTGCCCGCCGGGCGCCGCTTCGTCGGACGACTGGTCGCGCTGCATGCGGCCAGACTGTTCGGACTGGAGAGTGCTACCGCTGCTGCCTTCGCCGCTCTGGCGGCAGCCGGACTGGTGCGACTGCTCGGCCTGGTCGCCTTGGCGCCAGCGCTCGCCTTCGGCCTGGCCCTGCTGCTGGCCGAGCGTGCCGCCCTGCTGTTCGGCCTGCCTGGTGCCGGACTGCTGCTGGTTCTGCTGGCCCGAACTCTGCTGACCCGAACCCTGCTGGCGGCTGCTGCCGTTGTCGCTACGGTTGTTCATCGGATTGCTCCTCTCGCTTCTGGGACGCCCGGCGGCGCCGGACACATCCCTTCAGTGCTGGAGCAACCGCTTGGTTTCCGCCGCTGCGGCGGAGCGAGAAGCGCGCGCGCCGGACCGCCGAACGACTTGAGAAACTTGCCTTTTCTCAGGCCGCATCGTCGCTCGGCCAGCCCCGCAGGCGGACATAGCCAAAGCGGTCGCGGATCGCGCGGTTGAACCACCCGCCCTTCGAGCGCGCGCCGACGAGGCCGCGGGCAACCGCCTCCGGCACCCCGCGGTAGCGTTAGACGCGGCCGGTGACGAACTCGACGTGGAGCGCCTCCAGCGCGGGATCGTAGGCGAAGCGGCGGATGACGGTGGAGGGCATCGGCGGCGGGACCGGAATCGAGCGGCGGCGCCCTCCCGCCGTAGCGAGAGAGCGCCGCCTGCCGGAAAAACCGGACGAACTTGCGATCAGTCGATCGCGTGCTTGAGCTGGCTCATCTCGTCATGGCCGGCCTTGACCGACTGCCACGCCTGCTCGACCGCGCTGCGCGCCTCGGGCGGCAGGTCCTTGTTGTTCATCACCGTCTCGAACTTGTCCTTGAGGTAGTCCTCGCCGCTCTCGACCGAATTGACGATCGCCTCGTCGTCGCGGCCGACGACCGCTTCCTTGAGGTTGATCCACCCGCGGTGGACCGCGCCGGCGGTGGTGCCGTCATCTTCCGGGTTGCCGCCGAGCCGGGCGACCGCCGCCTGCAGCTTGGTGAGCACCTCCTGCCGCTCGCGCGCGCGGGCGTTGAACATTTCGGCATAGCGACTGTTGTCGGTGTCCGCGGCGGCCTTCTGATAGCCGTCGATCGAATCGATCAGCGTGCCAATAAGCGTGTTGAGCGCGGTGGTGTCGGTCGCGTCGGCGCGGTTGTCGATCGCGGTGTCGTTGTCGTAAGCCATGGAAATTGCATTCCGGTTTGCTGGAAGGGGGATGCAGCCAGAGCGCGCGGGACGCCGCGATGTTCCGAAGCCTTCGTGCAATTTGGCGCTGGCGGGACGCGCTTGGGCGCACGGGCGCGGGAAAGGGCCGCGGCGCCGCGATGCGAGCCTGCCGTTAACCGCCATGCGCTAAGGCTGCGCAGATGACCGCGCATGCGTTCTTC
>JBQCFR010000215.1:0-18024 GCA_051958885.1 Tsuneonella sp. | reverse complement strand
TTTCCGCGACGGCGGAATGGGAGGGCGGTGCCGCAAGGCGCCGCCCTCTTCGCATCAATGCACCGGCGGATCGGTGCGCGGGACTGCGCCGACGGGCGCGACCGGCTCGCCGGGTTGGCGCGGGGGTTTGGCGTCTTCGGGGACTTCGTCGATCTTCATCGCCTCGGTCGGCACTTCCTGCAAGTTGCGCGCCTCGACGCACAGGCGGCCATCGGGTTCGAACCGGAGCTCGTTGAAGCTCTGCGGGGTCGAGCGGATGCGCTGCGACAGTGTGCCGGCGCCGATCATCCGTACCGGGCCGTTGGCAGTGTCCTGCGTCATGTCGAACGGATCGTGGACATGGCCCGACAGCACCGCGGCGATGTTGCGTTTCGCGAGCTCGGCAAGCGCCTTGGTGCCGCCGCGCGTCAGCGCCGTGCCGCGCGTGCCCACTTCGACCAGCGGGTGGTGCACCGTGACCAGCACTCTCTTGCCCGCAGGCAGCGCGTCGATCGCGGCGAGGCACTTGTCGAGCGCGTTCTGGCTGACCCAGCCTTTCGACCAGTCGAGCCGCGGCTGCATCCGCACCGTCGTCTTGAGCGGCACGATCGCGATGCCCGGCAGATCGAGCTCCTTCTCGACTACCGACTCCATCCCGCGGAACTTCTTGTAGGGATCGAAGAACCGCTCGATCAGGTTGAAATAGGGCAGATCGTGATTGCCCACCTCGACCGTGACCGGCGCTGCTAGCGAGAGGATCCAGTCGCGAGCGGCGGCGAACTCGTGCGTGCGTGCGCGCATCGTCAGGTCGCCGGTGATGATCACCGCGGCGGGTTTGCGGGCGGCGACTTCGTGCGCGACCCAGTTGAGCGCGCGGTTGTGCTCGAGCCCGAAATGAATGTCGGACACGTGAAATAGCAGCGGTCTATCGGCCATTCGCGGGTCCAAGCAGATCGGCATCGAACGGGGCAAGGTAAAACCGCTGCGCGCCCGAGCCCTCGGAACGCTCCCCATCCACCATCAGCGCGATCGGTGCGTGGTTGTCGGCGCGGCACAGGACTTCGCGCGCGGCGCCCAGATCGTCGTGCGGCCCTTCGCGGAAGTCGCGCTTGAGGATGGCGACGCCCTGTTGGATGTAATCGCCCAGCCCTTCCGCCCCGTACCCCGAGATCGCAATCGTGTCTGCTTGCGGACACAGGCGAATGCCGGCGTAGCCCTCTGCCCGGCCGGCCACCGGCCGCTCGAGGTGGACCATCGACCCGACGGTGCTCATCGCGGCCGCGTCCCACCCCTTGGCGAGCACTTCCCCGATGTTCCCCTCGCGCAGTTCCTCGCGCACGTCGGCCCAGGTCGCGCCGGGGCCGGCGAGGAGTTCGCTCAAGGCGAGGATGCCCTCGCCTCGGATGCAGGTGCGGCGCTGAAGAGCCAGGTCCCCGGCAGCAAGCAGCCCGACGATCTCCAGCGGCGTGCGTTCTCCGAACAGCTCCCGGCAGAACAGGTTGAACGTCCCGCCCGGCAGCGTGAGGAGCCGCCCGGAAAACCCTTCGAGCCTGGCGAGCGTGCGGTTAATCGTGCCGTCGCCGCCGTGGATCACCACGGTGTCCCAGCCGGCCGCGTCGGCTTCCCGCGCACTCGGCGTTCCGTCATGGCAATCGAGGACTTGCTCAGGGCGCGAACCGGCATCGCCGAGCGCATCGGCCAGCTCGGCGAGGGCCGCATCGTCGTGGCTCCCGCTGGCGCCGTTGTAGACCAGCAGGGTGCGCGAGCGGGCTTGCCTCATGTGCCATGAAGCGCCGCGGGGCCCGGCAGGTTCCCGCGTCAAATCCTGTCGGTGAGGATGAGCCAGGCCGACAGCGCGTTGAGCACCGAGTACACGAGGTATGCCCATGCCAGCGAAGGCCACCCTTGGTAAGCGAGCAGCAGCGCGGCCAGCAGCACGAGAAATTCGGTCACCATCGTGATCCGTCCGCCGAGCAGGTGGACGAACCACGGCATCTTGCCGAGGAGCCGATGGCCGCTCTCGAGCACGGCCTTGTGCAGCGCGAAATTGCCGATGCCGAGCAAGAATATGACCGCGATCGCCATACCCGCGCAACATGGGATGCCGTTGGTCGTTTCGCAAATGCCATTCGTCCGCCGGAATGTCGCATCGGTCCGGCCGCACGGCAGTGGTCGGTTCGCGCACAATCATTGTCGATGTCCGCGCGATCAGGGCCGCACTCTCGCCTAATCAAGGTCTTGCGGAAAGCGGCAGATGTTCCTGACCGGCCCGCAAAAGCGGAGGAAACAATGCGCACCCCCATTTTCATTCTCGCCGCGGCCGCCGTCACGCTGGCTGTGCCCGCCGCTGCCGAGACGATGAGCGTCAAGTACGACGATCTGAACCTCTCCACCGTGAAAGGGCAGAAGGAGCTCAGCGTTCGTCTGGACAAGGCGGCCCGCGAACTCTGCGGCATGAACGACCTGCGCAGCGGCACCCGGGTTGCCAACCCTGATTCGCGCAAGTGCTACGCCGAGGCGAAGGCTTCCGCCAAGGAGCGCTTCGCGGCGATCATGGAAGGCAGCCAGGCAGGCGGCTGACACCCAATAGACCCGAACCCCCGCGGCCCCAAACGCGGGTAGGCCCGGGCCGGATCAGTCCCCCGGCCCGGGCCGCTCTTTCGTCAGCGGATCAGCGCCCCGCCATTGCCTTCACGCGCGGCAGGTATGTGCGCCCGATGCGCCGCGATTCGCCATCGGCGAGATCGACCGACCACACTCCAAGCCCGTCGTGCCGCAGCCCGTGGATGCGGTCGCGGCGGATGATCGTGGAGCGGTGGATGCGGATGAACTCCTCGGGATCGAGCCGCTGCTCGAGCCCGGCGATCGTCTGCAGCAGCAGGTAACTGCGCGCGTTCTCGCCCTCTCCCACATGCAGCCGGACATAGTCCCGTTCGGCATCGATCTGGCCGACATGAGAGACCTCGATGCGCAGCAGCTCGGAGCGGTGCGGGACCCACAGTTCCTCCAGCCAGCGGCCCTCCCCGCGCGGCGTTTCGCCGCGCCGGGCGAGCGCCCGCTCGATCGCGCGGCCGAGCCGCTCGGGCGTTACCGGCTTCAGGACGTAGTCGACCGCGTCGAGGTCGAATGCCTCGACCGCGAAGTGGTCGTGCGCAGTGACGAAGATCACCGCCGGCCGCCGGTCGGCCTTGGCAAGCTTGCGCGCGACCGAGAGCCCGTCGACATCGGGCATGGGCATGTCGAGCAACACGAGATCGGGCGCAAGCGCGTCGATAAGGCGCAGCGCAGCCGCTCCGTCGCTCGCGGTGCCGACCACGCGCAGCGTGCCGATCTTGGCGCAGATCACCTGCATCCGTTCCACCGCCAGCGGCTCGTCGTCCACTATGAGCGTGCGCAGCGGTTCTTCGCTCAGGTCTTCAGTCATGCGTCACCAGAGGTAGCCGTAGCTCGCTGCGGTAGCCACCCGGAACCGGCCCCGCCTCGATGGAAGCGGCATCGCCGAACCGTGCCCGCAAGCGGTCGCGCACGTTGGCGAGACCGATGCCGAAGCCGTGGGGAGCGCCCGCCGGGACCCCCGGGCCGTCGTCGCTGACGGTGACTACGAGCCGCCCGAACTCCTCGCGCGCGGCGAGCACGATGGTGACCGGCCGATGAAACGGCGCGACCGCGTAACGGACCGAGTTCTCGACCAGCGGTTGCAACATCATGCCGGGAATGCGCGCTTCGGCGAGCTCTTCGGGCAAGTCGAACTCGGCGCGGAGCCGGTCGGGGAAGCGCACCGCCTCTATCAGCAGGTAGTGCCGCTGGAGCGCGAACTCGTCGGCAAGCGCGACATCGGAAGTCGGCTCGTCGGCGAGACTGTGGCGGTAAAAATTGCTCATCGCCTGGATCATGTCCTCGGCGCGCTCCGCCTTGCCGGTCATCACCAGCGCCGAGAGCGAGTTGAGCGTGTTGAACAGGAAGTGCGGATTGACCTGGAAGCGCAACGACCGCAGCTCGGCGGCATTGGCCGCGCTGCGGAAGCGCTCTTCGCGCCGTTCGGCGGCGCGCGCCTCGCCGACCGCGAGCAAGGCGAAGTAGAGCGCCGCCCACGCGAGCAGCAGGAAGTATCGGCCCAGCGCGATGTCGGTGATCTGGCGCCAGCGCTCGGCGCCGTCGGGCGCACGGGCGACCGTCACCGTCGCGGAAGGCGGCACGATGTCGTCGCTCTCGGCGGGATCGCCGGTACCGCCCGCCATCGGCACGCCGGGCATGTCGAGGAGCACGTTGCCGGCCTCGTCGCGGCGGATGTGCACGCCCTGCTTGGCGCCGATCTGTTCGATGACCTTGGCCTCGACATCGGCGAAGGTCGCCTGGTTGACCTGCGCGATCAGCACCGAGGCGGGCAGCGCCAGCAGCAGCGCGGCGGCGATCTTCGCCCACAGCGGGCGCGCGTCGAACACCCGCAGCACGAGCCACATCACGAGGGTGATCGCCACCCCGGCGGCGCTGACGAGGGCGCGCCGCCACAGCAGCTCGTCCTGCATGTCGAGGCCGACGATCGCGCCGCGGAGCGTGGTCAGCAGGAAGTAGCACAGCCATAGCCCGAGCACCGACGCCGCCACCACGCGCGTCGATACGCGCGGATGTTCGCGCTCGTCCAAGGGTTCGCTCGCCATGCGCGGCTACATGCCCAGCCGCCCGGCGCCGAGCCAGCAGCGCCGGTCGAACAGCCGATGCGCTTGGTCGAACGGACGAACGGCCGCGATCATCCGGTGGGAAGCAGTGCCTCGCGGGCGATCTTCTCGCGCCACTCGGCCGGCGCGAGCGTGTGGACGTTCGCGCCGCTGGCGTCGACGGCGACCGTCACCGGCATGTCTTCGACGCGGCATTCGTAGATCGCCTCCATTCCGAGGTCTTCGAACGCGACCACCCGCGCCTCGCGGATCGCGCGCGCGACGAGGTACGCTGCGCCGCCGACCGCCATCAGGTAGGCGACCTTGTGCCGGGCGATGTCCTGCACCGCGCCTTGCCCGCGCTCGGCCTTGCCGATCATCGCCAGGAGCCCGAGGTCGAGCATCATGTCGGTGAACTTGTCCATCCGGGTCGCGGTGGTCGGGCCCGCCGGGCCAACGACTTCGCCGACAATCGGATCGACCGGCCCGACGTAATAGATCGCCCGGCCCTTGAAGCTCACCGGCAGCTCCTGCCCCGCCTTCAGCATCTCGCTGATCCGCTTGTGCGCGGCGTCGCGCCCGGTGAGCATCGCGCCATTGAGCAGCAGGCGGTCGCCCGCGCGCCAGTTCGCCACTTCCTCGGGCGTAAGCGTGTCGAGGTTGACGCGCTTGGCCGCCGCGTCGGGTTTCCAGTGCACCTCGGGCCATTCGCTCAGCTTGGGCGTCTCGAGGAAGCTCGGGCCCGAGCCATCGAGCGTGAAGTGCGCGTGGCGGGTCGCGGCGCAGTTGGGGATCATCGCCACCGGCTTGCCCGCCGCGTGGCACGGCCAGTCCTTGATCTTGACGTCGAGCACGGTGGCGAGCCCCCCCAGCCCCTGCGCCCCGATGCCGAGCGCGTTGACGCGATCGAAGATCTCGATCCGCAGCGCCTCGATGTCGGTTCGCGGGCCGCGCGCCGTGAGCTGCGCCATGTCGATCGGCTCCATCAGGCTTTCCTTGGCGAGCCGCACGCAATGCTCCGCCGTCCCCCCGATGCCGATGCCGAGCATACCCGGCGGGCACCAGCCGGCGCCCATTTGCGGCAGCATCTCGAGCACCCAGTCGACGATGTTGTCGCTCGGGTTCATCATCTTGAACTTGGACTTGTTCTCGCTGCCCCCGCCCTTGGCGGCGACGTCGATCGACACCGTGCACCCCGGCACCATCTCGACCGAGAGCACGCACGGCGTGTTGTCGCGGGTGTTTCGGCGGGTGAACGCCGGGTCGGCGAGCACCGAGGCGCGCAGCTTGTTCTCGGGCAGCGTGTAGGCGCGGCGCACGCCTTCATCGACGACGTTCTGCAGCGAGCGGGTCGAGTCGAGTCGGCAATCCTGGCCCCACTTGACGAACACGTTGACGATGCCGGTGTCCTGGCAGATCGGCCGATGCCCTTCGGCGCACATCCGGCTGTTGGTGAGTATCTGCGCGATGGCGTCCTTCGCTGCCGGGCCCTTCTCGGCCGCGTAGGCGTCGCCCCGCGCGCGGATGTAGTCCATTGGGTGGTAGTAGGAGATGAACTGAAGCGCGTCGGCGACGCTGTCGATCAGGTCGCCCTCGCGGATCGTCACCCAATCCGAGGCTCTAAAGTCGTTCATCGAGACCGTTCCCCTGCATGTCGAATCTGTCACACTCTTACGCTCGCGCAGCGCTTAGCGTCAAAGCCGCTTGGCGAGCGCGGCGTAATCCGCTTTAAGCCGGGATTGACCGGCTGTGTTGTGCCCGTAATACAGTATCCAAGAGGTTTCATGTCCGCCGCGACCCGCACCGCCCCCGATTTCGTCGCCGCGCGCCGGGCGATGATCGACAGCCAGCTGCGCACCAGCGGAGTGAACGAGCCGTTCGTCCTTGAACGCATGGCGGCGGTCCCGCGCGAGGACTTCGTTCCCGCCGCGGCGCGCGGGGTCGCCTACATGGACCGCGCGGTGCCGCTGGGTGACGGGCGTTTTCTCGCGCCGCCGGTGGTTCACGGGCGCACGCTGGGTGAGGCGCACCCGGAGCTCACCGACCGGGTTCTGGTGGTCGACGGGGGGTCGGGATACTTGCCGGAGCTCGTGCGTCCGCTGGTCGGCGCGCTCGACGTGATCACGCCAGAGGAAGCGGTGGCCCCCTCGCGCAAGCGGGGCGACTACACGCTCGTGCTCATCGACGGTGCCGTCGAACAGTGGCCCGAGGCGCTGACTCGGCGCATGGCGGAGGGCGCGCGCGCGGTGACGGGAATCGTCGATAGCGGCGTCACCCGGCTTGCCATCGGGCGCAAGGCGGCCGGCGGCGTTCCGATGTTCTCCGTCGCCGAGATCGGCATCCCGGTACTGCATGCATTCGACCGGCCGAAGGGCTGGACGTTCTGAGCGTGCGCATCGCGGGTCGCACACGGGCCTTGCTGGCCGGCGCCGCGCTGCTTGCGGCCCCGGCGCACGCCGATACCCTGCGCGACGCGCTCAACGGCGCCTATCGCAATAACCCGACACTGGAGGCCGCGCGCGCGCAGCAGCGCGCCACCGACGAGACGGTGCCGATCGCCAAGGCGCAAGGGCGCCCGAGCGTCAGCGACACCGCGCAGTACCTCGAGTTCGTCAAGCAGAGTTCGACCTCGTTCATCGCGCCCGACCGCGCGTTCAACAACCAGGTCAACCTGTCGGTGCCGATCTATTCGGGCGGCGCGGTGAAGAACTCGGTGCGCGCCGCCGAGACGCGCGTCGAGGCGGGCCAGGCGGACTTGCGCGGCACCGAATCGGCGATCTTCAGCCAGACGGTCGCCGCCTACATGGACGTGATCCGCGGCGAGGCGCTGGTCGGGCTCAACGCCAACAATGTCGAAGTACTGCGGATCAACGCCCAGGCGACGAGCGACCGGTTCGAGATCGGCGATCTTACCCGCACTGACGTTGCGCAGTCGCAGTCACGCCTCGCGCTGGCGCAGGGCGATCTGCGCACGGCGCAGGCGAACCTGATCTCCGCGCGCGAGACCTACATCCAGCTCACCGGGATGGCGCCCGACGACCTGCAGCCGCCGCCGCCGCTGACCGGCATTCCGGCATCGGCGGAGGAAGCGGTCCAGATCGCGCTCGACAACAATCCCGACGTGATCGCGGCTCACGAGCGCGCCAAGGCCTCGGGTTACGACATCCGCACTGCCGGCGCCGGCAGGCTGCCCAAGGTGTCGCTGATCACCGGGGGCACGTACAGCAATTATCTGGGGTCGCTCGGCGGCACCGCGACCGGCGGAGTGGCGATCCCGCAGGCGAGCACCGCGCTGCAGGTGGGCGTCCAGCTCTCGCTGCCGCTCTACCAGGGCGGTCTTCCCGCCGCGCAGCAGCGCCAGGCGCAAGCGCGCTCGTCACAGGCGCTCGAGCAGGAGATCGCCGCCGAACGCGATGCCATAGCGCAGGTGCGCTCTGCCTGGTCGAGCTACCAGGCGGCGCAGGCGATCATCGGGAGCACACAGACCGCGGTCGATGCGGCCACGCTCAGCCTCGAGGGTGTGCGCGCCGAAAGCACCGTCGGCAACCGCACGATCCTCGACATCCTCAATGCCGAGCAGGAGCTGGTGAACGCGCGAGTCCAGCTGATCACCGCGCGGCGCAACGCCTATGTCGCCGGGTTCAGCCTGCTCGCCGCAATGGGCCGGGCCGAGGCGCGCGACCTGGGGCTAGGCGATGACGGGCCGCTCTACGACCCGCAAGTCAATTACGACCGAGTGAAGAACAAGTGGAACGACTGGTCGCGCGATCCCAACCCGGCGCCCAAGACCACGAGCACCGTTGACATCCCCGCGCCCGACGCGGAGATTCCGGTTAACCTTGATTCGGGTTTGCGCCCGGGCAGTTAACACCGGCGGGGGCGTCAGGAATGCGGCAAGACGGCGAAGCTTCGGTCGAGGAAATCCTCGAATCGATCAAGAAGGTGATCGCGCGCGACAATCGCGTGGGCGCCGCGGACATCCGCCGCCGGCGCGAATCCGACGGGCTGCTCGAGCCCGCGCCGGAACCCGCCGACGAGGAGGAAGCCGACGAGATCCTCGATCTTGGCGAGGCCGATTACGTCGCCGAAGCGCCCGTTGCGGAGGACGAGCCCGAGGCCGAGGAGGATGAGCCGCTGACGACGGCGGCGGTGCGCGGATCGATGCGCGACAACTTCGCCGCGCTGGCGATGCTCGCGGAGCCCGGCATGCCGCCGCAGATCGTGCGCTCGGGTGAGACCTCGCTCGAAGGGCTGACCCGCGAACTGCTGCGCCCGATGCTCGCCGAGTGGCTCGACGCCAATCTGCCCGGCATGGTCGAGAAGCTGGTCAAGGCGGAGATTGCGCGGATCGCCGGCAAGCGCGGCTGATTGCTTTGCAGCGAACCACGCGCCCCAGCCAGACGTGAGCGATCCGGTCGAACTGGCGACCGCGCGCGAGGCCCTGCGCAAGATCGGCGGCGAGCGCGTCGCGCGGCACATCTTCCTGTGCGCCATGTCGGACAAGCAGAAGTGTTGCAGCTTCGCCGAGGGCGAGGCTGCGTGGAAGTACCTCAAGCGGCGGCTCAAGGAACTGGACCTCGTCGGCGCAGGAGGCGTGCAGCGCACCAAGGCCGATTGCCTGCAGATCTGCGCCGCTGGCCCCGTCGCGGTCGTCTGGCCCGACGGCGTATGGTATCACGACTGCTCGCCCGAGAATCTTGAGCGGATCATCCAGCAGCACCTGATCGGCGGCGAGCCGGTCGAGGAACTGCGCCTGCGCGAGGCGGGAACCTAGTCGTCGTCCTCGAGCAGGTTGGTGATCGACTCGTCGTGCCCCGTGCCGTTCGACAGGAACACCAGCCCCATCAGCGCCGCCATCAGCATCATCGACACGGTGATGCCCAGCGCGCAGGCAATGTAGAGGTGGATCGTCGGCCGAATGGCGTAGTGAGCGATCAGCAGCAGCGCCCCCACGACAGTGGCCAGCGTCACTGCGACCATGAACTTCATCAGCCGCTTGTAACGGCGCCACGCGAACGCCGCGGTGTCCGGGTCGTCGAGAGGCGAGGGCTTGGCCACGGCCTGCCCATGCGCGCAGGCTCAGGGCGTGGCAATGGCGAGTGCTGGCAATTCGGCGTGATTCGTGGCAATCTCGCCCCTCGAAACGATAGGAGCGACTGGCCATGAACATCGCCCAACTGATCGCCGGCCGCGCCGGCTCGGAAATCGTCACCTGCGACTGCGACATGCCGATGCGCGACGCACTCGCCCTCCTCGCGCGCAGGCGCATCGGCGCGATCCCGGTCATCAAGGACGGGCGAGTCGCCGGAATCTTCTCCGAACGCGATGTGATCTACTGCCTGGAAAGCGAAGGCGAGGCGAGCCTCGACAAGCCGGTGGGCGAAGTGATGACCGCCCCGGCGATCTCGGTCGATCCCGGCGCGCGCATCGACGACGCGCTCGAGTTGATGACCCGCCGCCGCATCCGGCACTTGCCGGTGATGCAGGGCGAGCGGATGTGCGGGTTCATCTCGATCGGCGATCTCGTCAAGTCGCGGATCGACGCGGTCGAGGCGGAAGCCGAGGCGATGCGCGTCTATATTCAGACCGCCTGAAGGCGTGGCTTGAGGGGCGAGCACCGGCTCCCTACATCGGCGCGATGGCCGAACCGCTCATCCTGACCCCCTCCGCCGCGAAGCGCGTGGCCGCGATCGCGCAGCGCCAGGCGAAGCCGGCGATCCTGCGTCTTTCGGTCGAGGGCGGCGGCTGTTCGGGGTTCCAGTACAAGTTCGACCTGGCGGAGGGCGCCGAGAGCGATGACGCCGTCAGCGAAACCGATGGGGTCAGGCTGGTGGTCGATCCGGTAAGTCTCGACCTGATCGCGGGCAGCACGGTGGACTTCGTCGAGTCGCTCGGCGGCGCGGCGTTCAAGGTCGACAATCCGCAGGCGGCCGCGGGTTGCGGTTGCGGATCGAGCTTCGGCATCTAAGACAAGCAGGATGCGCATTGCATCCTTCAACATCAATGGCATCAAGGCGCGCCTGCCGCGGCTCATCGAGTGGCTTGAGGAGACCCGGCCGACTGTCGCGTGCCTGCAGGAAATCAAGAGCCAGGACGAAGGCTTTCCCGCCGACGAATTCGCGAAGATCGGCTACCAGGCGATCTGGCACGGACAGAAGGGCTTCAACGGCGTCGCCATGCTGGCCGACGGCATTCAGCCGATCGAGGCGCAGCGGACGCTCCCCGGCGACCCCGAGGACGAGCACGCCCGCTACATCGAGGCCGACGTGAACGGGGTGCGGATCGCGTGCATCTACCTGCCCAACGGCAACCCGGTGCCCGGTCCCAAGTTCGATTACAAGCTCGCGTGGATGAACCGGCTACGCGCGCGCATGCGCGAGCTATGGGCGCTCGAGCGGCCGGTGGCGGTGGTCGGCGACTTCAACGTGATCCCGCACGACCGCGACGTATGGTCGCCGCAGGCGATGGCGCCCGACGCGCTGATGCAACCCGAATCGCGCGACGCCTACTTCCGCCTGCTCGGCGACGGCTGGACCGATGCGCTCGACACGTTGAATCCACGCGGCGGGCTGTGGACGTTCTGGGACTATCAGGCCGGCGCGTGGCAGCGCGACCATGGCTTTCGCATCGATCACATGCTGCTGAGCCCCGAACTCGCCGACCGGATGACCGCTGCCGGCGTCGACAAGGACTATCGCGGCCGCGAGAAGGCCAGCGACCACGTACCGGTGTGGGTCGAGGTTACCGGCTGAGCGGCAGCCCTACGCTGGTCTCAGCGGTAGAACACGTGGCTGTCGATCGTCGCCAGCGCGACCTTCGTGGCTCCAGCCGGGATGCACGTACTTCGCATGAAAATAGAGCGCGTCGTCGGCGGGGCTCTTCCACAGACCTTCGTGCGCGATCCGCGCAATCGCGACGGCGCGCGTCCAGGCCGCGGAATCGCGCTGAATTGCGGGCATCCTGCCGCCGCGCACGAACGAGAACTGCGAGCGTTGATATACGACGCCGCAATAGTCGGAAGGAAACACGCCCGATTCGGCGCGATTGATGATCACGTCGGCGACCGCCAGTTGGCCCGAAAGCGGCTCACCGCGCGATTCGAAGTAAACCGCGCCGGCGAGGCACTCCATCTGGTCCGAGAGCGCGTCGGTGTCCGGCATCGCTGCCACGAGTTGCTGCAGCGATTGGGCTTTCGCACTGCTTTGCTGATTGGCGGCGGTGTCGGCGGCATGATCGCCGGGCAGCGGCTGGACCACTTCCTTAGCCACGAACACCGGCACGGTTTCGCTCGTCACCGGCGCATCCGGAACTATAACAGACTGGCTCTGTTGAGCATATGCACCCGTTCCCTGGGCGCTGAAAATTGCCAGAAGCGTGGCCGCGGCGGCGGCCACGAAACGTGAACTGAGACTCATTAAATCCGTCGGTAAGGGCGGTGAACGGACCTGGGCGCAGGCGGCTGCCGGTCACGCTGCAAGAGCGCGTATTGACCAGCCCATCCGGCCTGCCGGCCGTTCCCCGTCTGCGCGCTAGCCGGTCGACCCCGTGTCGTCCCGTGCCGCCTGCGCCCCGTGGAGGTGAGGCGCAGAGATATGCTGCAGGTGCGAAGTCAAATCAGGCGGGCAGACTTGCGATGAAGCGTTCCGAGTCCGGGACGTCCGCCTCAATTAGCCAAGCATCGGCGTCGTGAGCTCGCCTTCGCGCGAGATAAGCAGAGAACTCTTCTTTGTTTTCAATGTCTTCCGATCGCGTAAGAATAAATGGGCGGCTCCCCTTCATATCGGGCATTCTTTCGTATAGTCGTGCCGGCGCGTCGCGACAGATTATTACCAGAGCAATGGTCCCCGCATCGCGTTCGCCCTTGGCGAGCACGGCCGCGAAACCCCCCATCGATTCGGCGAGGCGGATGATGGCGGCCGCTTCGAGGTGCGCGGGGAGCCGGGCGTCCATGGTCGGGCGATCAATGGCGACCGGTGTATCCGGCGAGACTGGAGAGCGCGATGCGCGATCGCATGAAAGTGCCGGTGCCCCGGCCGATCTCCTCACCCTCTGCGTCGACCAATCGCGATTCAGCCACGAACACTCGCCGGCGCCCGCTGACCCAGCGGCCTTCCGCGACCACTTGGCCGCTGCGCACGGGCTTGGTGAAGTGCAGATTGAACGAGGTCGTCAGCAGGAACCGGTCCGTCACAAGCGTGTTCGCGGCGTAGAACGCGGCGTCGTCGAGCATCTTGAAGTAGATGGTGCCGTGCGCGGCGCCGGCAGCATGGTAGGCCCGCTCGGTCACTTCGAAGACAATTCGCGAGCGCCCCTCCCCGGTGATCTCCAGCTTCGAGGCGAACAGCGCGTTCACCGGGGCCGAATCGTAGAGTGCCTCGAGCGCGCGGTGATGCAGTTCGGCGCCGCTGGCTCCCTGCGGATCAGGCGGCGTCACGATCGGTCGCGTTGGTCAGCAGGGCGTAAAGCGTCTCGGCATCCGCGGCCTCGGTCAGCGCGCGGTGGATGTCCTCGTCGCGCGCCAGCCGCGAGATCGCAGCGAGCGCCTGCAGATGCGCGACCCCGGCGTTGGCCGGCGAGAGAAGGCCGACCACGAGATCGACCGGCATCCCGTCAGCGGCGGCAAAGTCGACCGGCGCCGAGAGCCGCAACAGCGCCGCGACCGGGCGCGTCAACTTCTCGATTCGCGCGTGCGGCAGCGCCACGCCCCGGCCGAACCCGGTGCTGCCCAGCATTTCACGCTCTTGCAGGCCTTCGAGCACCACCGCGCGCTCGAGCCCGTACACCTCGGCCAAGCGGCCCGCGAGAAGCTCGAGGATCTGCGCCTTGCCGGCGGCCTCGCCGACCCACACGGCCTCTGGCAGGAGCTTGAAATGCGGGTTCATCGGATTGTCTGTCGGCTCATGGTTGGCGAAGGCCAGATCGGAGGGAGGCTCGCTCGATGGGTCGGCGGGGCGAGGCTGCCCGGCACATTCGCCGCGAAGCTCGCTAGCGCGGTTCGACCCAGCCGATCGATCCGTCGCGGCGGCGATAGACCATATTGTGCCGGCCCGTTCCAGCGTTTTTGAACAGCATCGCGTTGGTGTCGCGCAAGTCGAGCATCATGACCGCATCGGCCACGCTCGATTCGGGGATGTCGGCGGTCGTCTCCGCGATGATCATCGGCGGCTCGTCGGCCACTTCGCTGTCCTCGTCGGAAGCGGGGGGCGCGAAGATCGTGTAGGCCGCCTCTTCCTCCTGCGCCGCGTGGGCCGACTGGAGATGGCGGTCGTTGAGCCGGCGCTTGTAGCGGCGCAGCTGCTTGTCGATCTTCTCCGCCGCCTGGTCGAGCGCCTGGTGCGCGTCTTGCGCCGCCCCATGCGCCTTGAGGATTAGCCCCTGCATCACATGCGTGACGATGTCGCAACTGAAGGCGCCGGCGGGCGCCTTGCCGAAGGTCACGTGGGAGGACAGCGCGCGGTTGAAGTATTTATCGACGATGGCGGTGAGCCGGTCGGTGACATGCTCCTGCAGCGCTGCACCGGTTTCGATCTGGTGGCCCGAGACGCGAATATCCATCGTCGACATTTCCCTTCTGACTGTGTGCGATCCTCTTGCAGACGAAACGCTCAAGCGGCCCAGATTGCTCCCTCGATACGGGCGATGAAAGCCCGGTGGCGTTCGATTTCGGCTGCCAGCGGAGCATGCGGGCGAGCCGGTCTGAAGGTGCGCTGGCGCGCCGGCGCGGAGCTTAGCACGACGACCGTCTCGGTGACCGTGCCAGCGAGTTCGAGCCCGATCTGCCGCCCGCCGGTGAGCTCGACGTAAACCTGTGCGAGCAGTTCAGCGTCGAGCAGCGCGCCGTGTTTTACCCGGTGGCTGCGGTCGATTCCGTAGCGGCTGCACAGCGCATCGAGCGACAGCTTGGCTCCGGGATGGCGGCGCTTGGCGATCGCCACCGTGTCGATCATCCGCGTCAGGCACACCGCCTCGAGCCCGCACAAGCCGAGCTCGGCGTTGAGAAAGCCGAAGTCGAACCCGGCGTTGTGCGCGACCAGCGGCGAGTCCGCGATAAAAGCGAGCAGTTCGTCGCACTTTTCGTGGAAGCGCGGCTTGTCGGCGAGAAATGCGGCGGAGAGTCCATGCACCGCTTCGGCGCCGGCGGGCATGTCGCGGTCGGGGTTGAAGTAGGCGTGGAAGGTCGCGCCGGTGGGTACCCGGTTGACCAGTTCGATGCAGCCGAGCTCCACCATCCGGTCGCCCGTCTTCGGATCGAGGCCAGTGGTTTCGGTGTCGAATACGATTTCCCGCATCGGCTTTTCTATTCACCCGATGGGGCGCGGATTCAAGGGGAGGGCGGCGGTTTTCGGGCGTTCCATCCTTCGACCAGCGTCCTCACCGCTCGCTCTGTCTCGCGAAGGGTCGCGCCGGTGTCGATCACATGGGTGGCGCGTGTCCGTTTCTCGGCGTCGGGGACTTGCAAGCCGAGAATATGCGCGAACTTTTCCGGCGTCATCCCGGAGCGCGCGAGCACGCGGGCCCGCTGCACGGCGGCCGGCGCGGACACGACGACGATCTCGTCGACCTGGGCATGGCCACCCTTTTCGAACAGGAGCGGAATGTCGAACACCACCACCGGCTGCGCGGCGTGCTCGATCAGGAACTCGGCCCGCATCGCGCCGACTGCCGGGTGGACGATCGCCTCAAGCCGCGCGAGCGCCGCGGAATCGCCGAACACTTGCCGGCCGAGTTCCTCGCGCAGCACGCCCTGCGAGCCGGTCGCGCCGGGAAAGGCTGCTTCGATCGCAGGCAGGAGCGCGCCGCCGTGGCCTTGCAGCTTGTGGACCGCCGCGTCGGCGTCGAATACCGGCACGCCGGCGGCTTCGAACATCGCCGCGACGGTAGACTTGCCCATCCCGATCGAACCGGTGAGGCCCACGATGAGCGGGCGCGTCATGCCAGCAGCTCGCGCAGCTCGGCATCGCACTCGCGCGGCGGAGCCACGTCAAAGAAGCGCTCGAAGGCGAGTGCGGCCTGTCCGATCAGCATCGAGAGACCGTCCACCGTTCGGTGGCCTGCGGTGCGTGCCGCGGTCAGGAACGGCGTTTCGACCGGATCGGTCACGATGTCATAGGCGATCGCGCCCGGCGGGGCATGGCTCCAGTCGAACAACAGCGGCGGTTGCCCGAGCATGCCGAGCGGCGAGGCGTTGACCACGAGGTCGAGGCAGCCGGCGCGGTCGTCGAACGGGAAGCTGGTCGGATCAGCGAAGTGCGCAAGCTCGGTGACATGATGTTCGCCTTGCGGATCGATTGCATTGAGAATTGCCCGCGCCTTGTCCGGATCGCGGCCGGCGAGGACGATCGTGAAGCCATGGTCCGCCAGCGCCGCGACGATCGCCCGGGCCGCGCCGCCGGTGCCGAGCACCCGCGCCATGCGGAACAGGTGACTGCGCGCCAGATCGCCCGCGAGCGGTTCATGGAAGCCGCGGCCATCGGTGTTTCTGCCTATCAGCGCACCGGTGCGCCGCCGCGATACCGTGTTGACCGCGCCCACCAACTCGGCGCCGCTCTCCAGCCGGTCAAGGTGCGGCATGACTGCCTGTTTCAGCGGCATCGTCACGTTGCATCCCCGCCAATCGGGATCCTCCCGCCGTGCGGCGATATAACCGGGCAGGCTGTTGGCGGTGACTTGGCACGCGCGGTAGTCGGCGTCGATCCCGAGCTTCTTCAGCCAAAACTGATGGATGCGCGGCGACTTGGACTGCGCGATAGGATCGCCGATGACCTCGGCGTAGGGCATGCTCACGCGGGGATCTCCCCGAATTCGCGCAGCGCGCCCAGCACCCCGAGCAGCGGCATGCCGAGAACGGTGAAGTGGTCGCCGTCGATGGCCTCGAACAGTTGCACGCCGCGCCCCTCGATGCGGAATACCCCGACGCATCCGGCGACCGCCGGCCATTCGGCATCGAGATAGCTTTCGGTGAACGCCTCGCCGAGCTCCCGCACTGCCAGGCGGGCGACGGACGCCTGCCGCCAGACCATCGCGCCTTCGCGCGCCAGCGCCGCTGCGCTGTGGAGCTCCATTGTCCGACCGGAGAAGAACCGCAGGTGCTCGGCCGCTTCGGCGCGGCTGCCGGGCTTGTCGAATCGGCGGCCGCCGCACACCACCAGCGAGTCGCTCCCGAGCACGGTCCGCCCCGGCGCCGCGACCGCCAGCGCCTTTGCCTCGGCGAGCGCCAGCGCGACGCCGTCCGGTGCGGCGCCGGCCAGCGCCGCCTCGATCGCGCGCTCGTCGATCGCGGCGGGCCGGGCTTCGAACGCGACGCCCGCGGCTCTCAGCATCGCCTGGCGCGAACCACTTTTTGACGCGAGCACAATCATGACGGTTCGTTGCGCTCCGCAGCACCGTCTCCGTCTCCACTCCTCGCCCGCTGATCGTAGAGCCGGATGATCGCGGCGGCGGTCTCCTCGATCGAGCGGCGGGTGACGTCGATCACCGGCCAGCCGCGATCGGCGAACATCCGGCGCGCAAACTTCACTTCCTGAGCCACTTTCTCCGCGTCGGCATACGTCGAATCGGATTGCCCTTCGGCGATCGTCAGCAGGCGGTTGCGGCGGATCTGCACCAGCCGCTCGGGCGCAGTGGTGAGGCCGACCACCAGCGGCCGGCGCAGCGCGAACAGCGCGGGCGGCGGCGGGCTCTCGATCACCAGCGGGATATTGGCGACTTTGTACCCGCGGTTGGCGAGATAGATGCTGGTCGGCGTCTTCGAGCTGCGCGACACGCCTGCAAGAACGATGTCCGCCTGCTCCCAGTCTTCCCACGCCACCCCGTCGTCGTGTGCGATGGTGTACTGGATCGCCTCGACCCGGCGAAAATAGGCCTCGTCCATCGAGTGCTGGCGGCCGGGGCGCCCATGCGCCTCCTGCCCGAGCTGCGCTTCGAGCGCGGCGGTGACCGCATCGAGCACCGGCACCGCGGGGAGCCCCAGCTGCAGACAATGCTCCTCCAGCCGCGCACGCGTTTCTAGATTTACCAGCGTGAACAGCACCAAGCCCGGGTGCGCGGCGATGTCGGGCACGATCCGGTCGATGTGCTGCTTCGAACGCACCATCGGCCAGAAGTGGCGCTGGACATCGGCCTCGTCGAACTGGGCAAGCGCGGCCTTGGCGATCATCTCGAGCGTCTCGCCGGTCGAATCCGACAGCAGGTGGAGATGGAGCCGGGTCATGTGGACAAGTCCCGGCATAAACCACGGGAGCGTTGAGCGGACAAGTTCGCGGGCGGATTCGATCACCGCTGCGAGTCCTGCTCGCGGCCGCTTGTGGACAGGCGCGCTGGCTTGCCAACAGGCTGGGGACAGCGGGGATAAGCTTCGGTTGACGCGCAAATCAGCGGAGTCGCGCACTCA
>JBQCFR010000214.1:0-2488 GCA_051958885.1 Tsuneonella sp. | reverse complement strand
CATCTCCTCGACGATGACTTCGTGCTCGAGCAGGCGCTCGCGGATCTTCTGCGCGTTGTATTCGGGACGGTCGGATTTGGTGATCGCCACGATCATCGGCACGCCGGCCGCCTTGGTGTGGCTGATCGCCTCGATCGTCTGCGGCATGATCCCGTCGTCGCCCGCGACCACCAGGATTACGATATCGGTGACGTTGGCACCGCGCGCGCGCATCTCGGTGAACGCGGCGTGGCCCGGGGTGTCGAGGAAGGTGACCTTGTCGCCGCCCTTGGTGGTGATCTGGTACGCGCCGATGTGCTGGGTGATGCCGCCGGCTTCGCCCTTCACCACGTCGGTCCCGCGCAGCGCGTCGAGCAGCGACGTCTTGCCGTGGTCGACGTGGCCCATGATCGTGACCACCGGTGGGCGCGGCTGCAGCGTCTCGGGCGCGTCGGTGTCCTCGTCGGCCTGGATGTCGACGTCGCTTTCCGAAACCCGGGTGATGTTATGGCCGAATTCCTCGACCAGCAGCTCGGCGGTATCCTGGTCGATCGTCTGGTTGACGGTTACCATCATGCCCATGTTGAACAGCGCCTTCACGAGGTCGGCGCCCTTCTCGGCCATGCGGTTGGCGAGCTCCTGCACGGTGATCGCCTCGGGAACGACCACGTCGCGCACCTGCTTCTCGCGCTTCTGCGCGGGGCCGCCGTGGAGCCGGCGCTCCTTCTCGCGGGCGCGCTTGAGCGCGGCGAGGCTGCGCGCACGGCGGCCCTCGTCCTCGTTGAGCGCGCGGGTGACGGTGAGCTTGCCCGAACGCCGCTTGTCGCCGTCGCTGCCCTGGCGTTCGGCCTGGGCAGGCGCGCGCTTCTCATCCTTTTTCTTCTTATCGGGCTTCTTGAGCTCAGGCCGCGCAACCGGCGTAAACCGGCGCGGCGCGGGCGCAGCGTCGTCGCCTTCGGCGGCCGGCGCGGCCTCGTCCGCTGGCGATTCGGCCGGAGCTTCGGGTTCCTCCGCGGCGACCTCGGCCTGGCGTGCGGCGGCTTCCTCGGCCTCGCGGTTGGCCTCAGCGCGGCGCTTCTCGTCCTCGATCGCGGTGGCGCGCGCGTCCTCGTCGCGCTTGCGCGCCTCTTCGGCCAGTCGCAGCCGGTCTTCCTCGGCCTCGCGCTGGAGGCGCGCGACGCGCTCCTGCGGAGTCTCGTCCGACGGCGCGGGCTTGCGCGGCGCAGGCTTGGAAGCCGCGACAGGAGGCGGGGGCGGGGGCGGCGGAGGAGGCGGCGGCGGTGCGGCCTGCTCTTCGCCGGGCTTGACAAGCTTGCGGCGGCGCTTGACCTCGACCGCGACCTTGTTGGTGCGGCCGTGGCTGAAGGTCTGCTTGACCTCGCCGGCGTCGATCGACCGCTTGAGGCCAAGCGGCTTGCGTTCGCGCGGGGTGTCGGTGCTGTCGCTCATATAACTCGTCTTCGTCCTTCGATCAGTCGTCCAGCGCAGCGGGCGTCGGCCCGCCGCCGTTCGCAGCCGCCGCTTGCGGCCCAAGGAAATGCATCAGGCGCTCGAGCGCGAGGGATACCCGCGCGGCTGCGGCCCGATCGGCCAGCGCCAGGTGGACGACATTGTCGCGGCCCAATGCCACAGACAGCGCCGCCCGGTCCAGTGGCAAGGTCGCGCCCGTTTCGCCGGACCCTTCCGCCTCCCGCCCGACGCGCCAGGCCTGGTCGAGCCTGGCGTTGCCGTCCGCGCTCGCGTCGCTCGCGTGGAGGAGCCGGTCGACCGCTCCCGCACGCGCGGTCTCGGCGATCCGGTCAGAGCCCAAGATAAGGTGCCCGGCGCGCAATTCGAGCCCCAGCCGGTCGAGAAACGCGCGCGTGAGCCCGTCTTCGATCCGTTGCGCCAAGTCCGCCGGCACGCTGAGCGGCGCGCCCTTGAACGCCCGCGCGAGCGCACCCTTGAGCCGGCCCTTCGCGATCGCTGCCTCGAGCTCGGCGCGGCTGACGCCGATCCACGCGCCGCGCCCGGGCGCGCGGGCGAGCGGATCGGGCAGCACCTCGCCGTCGGGCGAGATCGCCAGCCGCACGAGATGGTCGCGCGCGCCATGCTCCCCGGACAGGATGCAGCGGCGCTCCGGCGCGGCCTTCGCCGCGCGCGGAGCCTCAGCGATGTCGGAGCTCAGGCGCTCATTGTTCGGAGTCCGCATGCACGGCCTCCTGAGTGTCGGCAGCAGGTTCTTCGTCCTCGAACCAGTGCGCCCGCGCGGCCATGATGATCTCGTTGCCCTGCTCTTCGCTGAGGCCGTATTCGCCGAGCACCCCGCCCTTGTCTTCGGGCTTGTTCGGGCGGTCGCTGCGCAGGCGCGGGCCGTCGGTCGGGCTCGGCTGGCGCCGGCGCGGCGCCTCGCGCTTCTTGGCGATCAGCTCGTCGGTGGCGAGATCGGCCAGGTCGTCGAGCGTCTTGATCCCCGCCTTGCCCAGCGTGACGAGCATCTGCTCGGTCAGGTGCGGCAGCTCGGCCAGCG
>JBQCFR010000213.1:0-4614 GCA_051958885.1 Tsuneonella sp. | reverse complement strand
CCGGTGCTGATGACGCAGGAGTGCAACTTGCCCGAAGGGTTCGCGGCCGGCGCCGCGCTCGATTGCGGCTACGACGAGGCGAGCATCGCCGCCGCGCTCCGCCGCGCGCTCGCGATGAGCGAAGCCGAGTGGCGCGAGATGTCGGGCGCCGCGCGTGCTCTCGCCGCCGGCCCCTTTTCTGCCGAAGCAGTGACCGGGCAGTGGGGCGAGTTGTACGGCGCAGAAATCGAGCGCGCG
Organism: Tsuneonella sp.; assembly: GCA_051958885.1. Classification (GTDB taxonomy): domain Bacteria; phylum Pseudomonadota; class Alphaproteobacteria; order Sphingomonadales; family Sphingomonadaceae; genus Tsuneonella. The sequence goes on along the minus strand of JBQCFR010000213.1, from coordinate 4,377 downwards.
GCGGGGCGGACGGCCGCATGAAGCCGCTCGACGCCGCCCGCACCCGCCCGCTCGAAGGCGGGGCGAGCTTCTCCCTCGGCAATCGCCTGACAAGGGTGGTGTGGGGCCTCGCCTGGTTGCTCCTGGCGCGCTGGACGCCGCCGCCGCTCCACGCGTGGCGGCGGCTCGTGCTGCGCGCGTTCGGCGCGCAGATCGCCGCTAGCGCACGCGTCCACGCGAGCGCCAGCGTGGGGCTACCGGCTAACCTGACGCTCGGCGCGAATACGCTGATCGGGCCCGGTGCGCGGATCTACAACCAGGGGCACATCGCGATCGGCGCGCGGACCGTGATATCGCAAGGCGCCTACTTGTGCGCGAGCAGCCACGACGTGGCGGACCCCGCTTTCCAGCTCATCCTGCGGCCGATCGCGATCGGCGAGCAGTGCTGGGTGGCCGCCGACGCCTTCGTCGGTCCCGGGGTGACGATGGGCGACCGCTCGGTGCTCGCGGCGCGCGGGGCGCTGTTCGGCGATGCAGAGGCCGACTGGATCTATCGCGGCAACCCGGCGGCCAAAGTCAAGGAGCGGCGGCTGCGCGAGGGCTGAGCGCGCGCTAATCGCTTGACTTGCCACCCGCCCCCGCCATGAGGCGCGCACGATGGGTCTCCTCCTCACCGCAATCCTGCTCGGCATCGTCGAGGGCCTGACGGAGTTCGTGCCGGTCTCGTCGACCGGGCACCTGATCCTCGCCTCCGAACTGTTCGGCTACAGCGCCTCGCAATGGGAGCTGTTCAACGTCGTCATCCAGCTCGGCGCGATCCTGGCGGTAGTGGTGCAATACTGGCCGACCTTCTGGAAGGAAGGCGTGAACGTTCTCCAGCTCAAGCCCGAAGGGCTGCGTTTCCTGCGCAACATCCTCGCGGGCTTCCTGCCCTCGGCGGTGCTCGGGTTCATTCTCCGCGGTTATATCTACGACCTGCTCGAAAGCCCCACGGTGGTGGCCTGGGCGCTGATCGCCGGCGGCGTGGCGATACTTGCCATCGAGCGGGCGGTGAGCCCGGGCGAGGAAGCCGGCGTGCCCGATCTCCCGCTCAAGCAGGCGCTCGGAGTCGGCCTCGCGCAGTGCCTCGCGCTGGTGCCGGGGGTCAGCCGTTCGGGGGCGACGATCATGGGCGCGCTGGCGATGGGCGTGGGCCGCAAGACCGCGGCGGAATTCTCGTTCTTTCTCGCGATCCCCACCATGCTCGGGGCGACGGTCCTCACCCTCGCCGACAAGCACGACCAGCTGGCCGGCGGAGCGGGCGCGGGCTGGGCCGAGGTCGCGGCGGGCTTCGTGGTGGCGTTCGTCGTGGCGCTGGTCGTCATCCGTGCGTTCGTCGCCTATGTCAGCCGCCACGGGTTCGCGCCGTTCGCGTGGTACCGCATCCTGGTGGGTGCGGCGGCGGTCGGCTGGCTCGCACTGCGCTGAGGATTGCCCAGAGCCGCTCGTTTCGGCGCAAGCGCCGGAACCAATGTCCTGCCCGCGCTTTTCGTTTCCTAACACGCAGTAAGGACACGGTTCGGACACGCAGCGCATGGGATTGGTCATTCTGATCGTGGCCGGGGGTGTTATGGGTTGGCTCGCATCGATCGTGGTGCGGGCGAACGATCGCCAGGGCATCCTGCTGAACGTCGCGATCGGTATCGTCGGCGCCCTCGTCGCCGGCCTCGCGAGCAACGACGGGCCGGTGGTCGCCGGCCTGAGCGCGACAGCACTGATCGGCGGTTTCGTCGGCGCGCTGCTGATGCTGGCGCTGGCCAATCTGCTCAGGACCCAGCAGACCGGTTAGTCTGACCGACAAGAGTTTCTAGCCACCGGAGGCCGGGCTTCGTTCTTTCGCGGCCTCCATTGAAAAGGGGAAGTACCATGAAGAAGTTCATCACGATCGGCGCGGCGCTCGCGCTCGGCCTCGGTGTCGCTGCTTGCGACGGTCCGAAGGAAAATGCGGCCGAGGACGCCGGCGAGCAGAACGCCGAGGCGGTCAACAGCCAGGCCGAAGCCGCGGCCGACGCCGGCCAGATCAGCGACCAGCAGGCCGACGCGATGACCGACCAGGCCGAGAAGAAGGCCGACGCGATGGAAGAGCAGGGCGAGAAGGCCGACGAGAGCGGCACGCCGGGCCCCGTCCCCGCCGCGACCTGAGCTCTCGCAGCATCGAACGAAGCCGGCCCGGGAGCGATCCCGGGCCGGTTTTCTTTTGCTCTAAGTGGGGCTCGCGCCGCTGCCGCGTCCGCCGCGCAGCAGGTATTCCTGCGTGCCGCGGTGGATAACGTTGTCCACGTCGATCACCGCCGAATTGGCGTACGTGAACGCGGGCGGCAGGTTGCGATAGAGCCGGTCGAAGTCGCGCTCGACCGTCTGGCGGTAGAGATCCTCGAAGCTCTCGATCACGAAATAGGTCGGCTGCAGATCGCTGATCACGTAGTCCGTGCGCATGACCCGGTCGACGCTGAGCATGATCCGGTTGGGACTGCGCGCCTCGGTTGCGAACACCACCTCGGTGGGGCCGGAGAGAATTCCCGCGCCATAGGCCCGCACCTCGCCGTGCTCGAACACCAGCCCGAATTCCACCGTGTACCAGTAGAGCGCGCCCAATGCCTTGAGCCGGTTGTAGCGCATCGCCTTCCACCCGGCGCGGCCGTATTCCTGCATGTAATCGGCATAGACCGGGTCGGTCAGCATCGGTACGTGGCCGAACACGTCGTGGAAGACGTCGGGCTCCTGGATGTAGTCGAACGTCTCGCGCGTGCGGATGAAGTTGCCCGCCGGGAAGCGGCGGTTGGCGAGGTGCCAGAAGAACACGTGATCGGGGATCAGCATCGGCACCGGCACCACCGACCAGCCGGTCAGATGCCCGAGGTCCTCGCTAAGCTGGTCGAAATCGGGCACTCCGCCGCGATTGAGGTTGAGCTTCTGCAGCCCGGCCATGAACGTCGAGGCCGCACGGCCCGGCAGCACGCCCATCTGGCGCTCGAACAGGTCGTTCCAGATCGCGTCGTCTTCGCTCGAATACTGCGTTTGCGCGGGCTCGAGCCAGTCGTCGCCCACGTGTGCCGGCTTCTTCAGCGGCGCGGTGAACACCTCCGCCGGCATCTCGGGCAGAGCGGGGTAATCGCTGCTGGGCTGGACGATCGTGGCCATGGTTGCGGCTGTAACCTTTAGCATTCGCGCAAGGCGGTGACAAACCGCGCGCGCCTCAGGCCGCCTCGGCGCGCACCACTTGCCGCCCGTCAGCCGCGAACGCGCCGAGCTCCCAGCCCTCCGTCGCTTCGCGCATGGCGAGGTGCAGCGGCTCTCCGGCGATCGCCGGGCTTTGCGCGCGGAAGTTGAAGCGGCGGAGCCGGTTGTCGCCGAGCTCGCGAGCGGCGAGCTGGAGCAGCAGGCTCGCCATCAGCGGGCCATGGACCACGAGGCCGCGGTACCGCTCGACCTCCCGGGCGTAGGGCAGGTCATAGTGGATGCGGTGCGTGTTGAACGTGAGCGCCGAAAAGCGGAACAACAGCGGCGGCTGCGGCGTGAGCGTGCGGTGCGCGGCCCACTCGCCGGCCGCGAACGTGCCGCCGCCGGGCTCGGGCGGCGACAGCGGTGCGGCGGCATCGACCGCCTCGCGGTAGACCAGCGTCTGCTCCTCGCGCACCGCCGGCACGCCATCGGCGCGGGTGTCGTGCGCGACGACGACGAAGCCCAATGCGCCGCTGCCGCCCTGCTTCTCCTCGACCGACACGATGCGCGAGGTGCGCTCGATCGCGCTGCCCACCTCGACGGGCGTGAGGAACTCGATCTCGCTCGCGGCCCACATCCGGCGGGGCAGGGGTACCGGCGGCATGAAGCCGTCCGCGGCATCGTCCCGCCGGGGGTGGCCGTCCTCGCCGAGCGCGGCGGTGGGCGCATCGGGGGTGCACAGGCAGAAGTGGACACCCTGCGGCATCGCGCCGCCTGTCGTCGGCAGGTCGAACGTGGCCAGCCAGCGCGCGGCGCGGGCGGCGTCGAGCCGGTCGCGCGCGGCGGCCTCGCGGCCGATCCACGCCGACCAGTCGCGCATCACGCCGCGCGCTCGAACACCGCGGCGATGCCCTGGCCGCCGCCGATGCACATCGTCTCGAGGCCGTAGCGCACTTCGCGCCGGGCCATCTCGTGCGCCATGTCGGCCAGGATGCGCCCGCCGGTCGCGCCGATCGGGTGGCCAAGCGAAATGCCCGAGCCGTTGACATTGAGGATGTCGCGCCGGCTGTCGTCCTCCGACCAGCCCCAGCCTTTCAGCACAGCGAGCACCTGCGGGGCGAACGCTTCGTTGAGCTCGACGAGGTCGATCTCGTCCCAGCCCATCCCGGTGCGCGCGAACAGCCGCTCAACGGCGGG
>JBQCFR010000212.1:0-7977 GCA_051958885.1 Tsuneonella sp. | reverse complement strand
CAAGCGCTCCGGCTATTGGCAGGCAGGGCAACCTGCAGGACGCCTTCCTCAACCTGCTGCGCAAGAACAAGACCCCGGTGACGATGTTTCTTGTCAAGGGCGTGAAGCTGCAGGGCATCGTTACGTGGTTCGACAACTTCTCGATCCTGCTGCGCCGCGACGGGCAATCGCAGCTGGTCTACAAGCAGGCGGTCTCGACCATCATGCCGAGCCAGCCGGTCGACGGCGCGCAGTTCGCCAGCCAGGACAGCAACAAGAAGCAGCGCCTGCTGCAGGACGTGTTCCTGAGCCGGGTGCGCGCGGCCGGCGTGCAGGTGACGATGTTCCTGGTCAACGGCGTCATGCTGCAGGGCCGCATCGCCGCGTACGACCTGTTCTGCATGTTGCTCGAGCGTGAGGGCTACGTGCAGCTCGCTTACAAGCACGCGATCTCGACGATCCAGCCGGCCGATGCGGTCGACCTGACCGACGACTGGGAAGGCGAGGGCGACTGAGCTTCGACGACGATCTCCTGGGCGAAGTCTCGCGCGGGGCGCGGGCGCTCGTCATCTGTCCCGATATTCGCGGGCAGCGGCATGCGATCGACGCCGAGGCGCGGCTCGAGGAAGCCTGCGGGCTGGCGCTGGCGATCGGCATCGAAGTCGCGCGCGGGCTCGTGGTGCCGGTGCGCGACGTGCGCCCGGGGACGCTGTTCGGCGCCGGCCAGGTCGACAACATCGCGGTCGCCTGCGAGCAGGAAGACGCCGAGCTCGTCGTGGTCGACGGGGCGCTGAGCCCGATCCAGCAGCGCAATCTCGAAGACCGGTTGAAGCGCAAGGTAATCGACCGCACCGGGCTGATCCTCGAGATCTTCGGCGAGCGCGCGGCGACCGCAGAAGGGCGGCTGCAAGTCGAGCTGGCGCACCTCGATTACCAGCAGAGCCGGCTCGTGCGCAGCTGGACGCACCTCGAGCGCCAGCGCGGCGGCTTCGGCTTCCTCGGCGGACCGGGCGAGACGCAGATCGAGGCCGACCGGCGCCTGATCCGCCAGCGCATGGGGCGGCTGCGCAAAGAACTCGAATCGGTGCGCCGCACGCGGACGCTCCACCGGGAGCGGCGGGGCAGGGCGCCCTGGCCGGTGATCGCGCTGGTCGGCTACACCAACGCCGGCAAGTCCACGCTGTTCAACCGGCTGACCGGCGCCGAGGTGCGGGCCGAGGACATGCTGTTCGCGACGCTCGATCCGACGATGCGCGCGATCGCACTGCCGGGCGTCGAGAAGGCGATCCTGTCGGACACCGTCGGGTTCATCTCGGACCTTCCGACGCAGCTCGTCGCGGCGTTTCGGGCGACGCTCGAAGAGGTCACCGGCGCCGACATCATCGTGCACGTGCGCGACATCGCCAATCCGGCGAGCGCGGCGCAGAAGACGCAGGTGCTCGAAGTGCTGGCGGACCTCGGGGTGGCCGAAGCGGCGGAAGGGGGCGCGATTCGCATCATCGAGGTATGGAACAAGGCCGACCTGCTCCCTCCGGACGAGCAGGAGGCGCTGCGCGAAGCCGCCGATGGCGACGATATGGTTGCGCTGATCTCGGCGATGACGGGCGAGGGGGTCGATGCGCTGCTCTCGCGCCTGGGCGAACTGCTGACCAAGACCGCGCATGTGCACGAATTCGTTCTACCCGCCAGCGCGGGGCGCCGGATCGCGTGGCTTCACGCGCACGGCGAGGTGCTCCACGAGGCGGACGCCGGCTCGGGCCCCGACGGGCCGCTGCGGCGCCTGGCGGTTCGCCTCAACCCAAAGGAACGCGGTCAGTTCGAGAGTCTATGACCGCTCGCCGGCTTTCGCCTGCTGCCAGAGCCGTTCCTGCTCATCGAGCGACAGTTCCGCGAACCGTCCCTTGGCTGCCGCTTCCATCGCGCGATACCGCCGTTCGAACTTGGCGTTCGCCTCGCGTAGCGCGGTCTCCGGCGAAATGCCGTAGGCCCGCACTAGGTTGACCGCGGCGAACAGCAGGTCGCCTGCCTCCTCGCTGCGGTGAGCCGCGTCGGCCTCGGTGAGTTCGACCGCTTCCTCCGCCAGCTTGCCCGCCGGACCGCTGGCGTCGGGCCAGTCGAACCCGTCGCGCGCCGCGCGCTTCTGCAGCTTCTCGGCGCGCATGAGCGCGGGGAGCGAGAGGGCCACGCCGTCCATCGAGCTCGCCGCGCCCTTGGCGCTGCGCTCCTGCGCCTTGAGTTCTTCCCATCGAATGTCGCGGTCGGCACCGGGCGCCGGCTCGTTCGCAAAGATGTGCGGATGCCGCGCCTCGAGCTTGTTCGAAATCGCGCGGGCCACGTCGGCGAACGCGAAGAGACCGGCTTCCTCCGCGATGCGCGCCTGGAACACGACCTGGAACAGCAGGTCGCCGAGTTCGTCACGGATATCGTCGGCGTCGCCGCGCGCCACCGCGTCAGCAACTTCGTACGCTTCTTCGATGGTGTGCGGCACGATTGTCTCGAACCGCTGCGCCTTGTCCCATTCGCAGCCGCGCTGCGGATCGCGCAGGGTGGCCATGATCTGGAGGAGGCGGTCTAGCTCGTTTGGCATCTTGGGATGATAATATGTATTATGTTAAATGAAAGGTCGAGGTACGGAAGGGACACTCACCGCATCACCAGGCTGAAGACGAGCGCGACCGCGACGAATATCCCGGCCCAGATCAGCGCCAGCCGGACGCTCTCGCGCCAGTTTAGCCGATAGGATGCAAACGCGCTGGCGGCCAGGATCAGCCATCCGCCAAGCGCCACCAGCGAGACCCAGCGGGAATCGCTCACGCCGCCCGCTCCAGTCCATCGAAGCCCACCAGCACGCCCGCCGGCACCTCGGCGGACAGCTGCGCATAGTCCATGCTCTTGTCGAGATGAGTCAGCACCAGCGTGCCGGCATTGCAGCGCTTCCCGAGGTCGAGCGCCATGGCGAGATGCGCGTGCGTCGGGTGCGGTTCGCGGCGCAGGCAATCGCAGACCAGCACGTCGACACCCGCGAGCAGTTCGACCATGCCGCCGATAATCTCACTGAAGTCCGTGGCATAGCCGATTGATTTTCCATCCGCTTCGAACCGGAACGCGGTCGACTGCGCCGGCCCGTGCGGCATCTGGCACCAGTCGATAGCGAACCCGGCGAACATCCGCAGGCGATCGAGCGAGTCGAGCGAGACGATCGTCGGATACCCGTGCTGACCCGCAAAGACGTATCCGAACCGCTGGCGCAATCGCCGCACGGTCTCGTCGGCGGCAAAGCCTGGAATGGCACCGCTGCGGCCGTAGCGCATGACTCTCAGATCATCGATGCCGTGGCAGTGATCGGCATGGTCGTGAGTCCAGAACACCGCGTCGACCCGGTCCACACCATTCGCCAGCAACTGCATCCGCAAGTCGGGCGAAGTGTCGACCAGCAGCCGCTTGCCTTCGTCGCTCTCGACGATGATCGAGACCCGGCTGCGCCGGTTGCGCGGCTCGGCAGGGTCGCAGTCGCCCCATTCCTCCCCGATGCGCGGCACGCCGGTCGAGGTGCCGGAGCCGAGCATCAGGAGTTTCACGCCGCTGCCCCCGCAAGCGGCGCGCGCCGGGCCTTCGTGAACAATCGGTAGAAGTTGTCGGTCGTCGTTTGCGCCAGTTGCTCCAGGCTCTCGCTGCGCAAGCTCGCGACGAACTCCGCGGTGTTGTGCACGAACGCCGGTTCGCACGGCTTGCCGCGGTGGGGCACCGGCGCGAGGAACGGGCTGTCGGTTTCCACCAGCAGCCGGTCGCCAGGAATTTCTCGGGCGATTTCCTGAAGTTCGCGGGCGTTCTTGAAAGTGACTATGCCCGACAAGGATATGCTGAGGCCCAGTGCCAGCACCTTTCGGGCGAACTCTGCAGACGCGGTAAAGCAGTGAATCAGCGCCGGGAACGCTCCCTTCCCGGTCTCCTCAGCCAGCATCGCGGCGGTATCGTCCTCGGCTTCCCGCGTGTGGATGATAAGCGGCAACCCGGTCTCGCGCGCGACTCCGATATGCGTCCGGAACAGCGCGCGCTGAGTCTCTCGATCCGACTTGTCATAGTAGTAGTCGAGCCCGGTCTCGCCGATCCCGATGACGCGCTCGTCCTGCGCGGCGCGCAGCAGTTCCTCGCGGCCGAGATCGGCGTGCGCATCGGCCTCGTGCGGGTGGATGCCGACGCTGGCCCACACGTCGGGCTCGCGCCGCGCGGTGGCGATCACCCGCTCCCATTCGCTCCGGCGGGTGGAGATGTTGAGGAACGCGCCCACCCCCGCCGCGCGTGCGCGTTCGAGCGCCCCCTGCTGATCCTCGGCGAGGCCCTCGTACTCGAGATGGCAGTGGCTATCGACGAGCATCATCCGGCTTCGTCGGCCGGCAACTCGAGCCGCGGGAACAGGCCCACCGGCTGATCGATGCGGAAGGTGCTCTCGGCCAGCGGCGAATACCAGTGAGAGCGAATGCCCTCGAACGAGCGCAGGTCGCCGGCGATTCCCATCGCGGTGAGGAGCTTGTCCATCGACGCCGGCATCACCGGAATGGCCGCGACCGCAAGCTGCGCGATGGCGATGTACAGCGTTGCGAGCACGGTGCGCATCCGCGCCGGATCGGTCTTGCGCAGCGCCCACGGAGCCTGCTCGTCGATGTAGGCGTTGCACGCGAACACCGCGCCCATCCAGCTTTCGAGCGCATGAGAGAACGCCAGCCGCTCGTAAGCGGCGGGCATGTCGCGGGCGATCGCCTGGTCGACCAATTCGAACAGCGCTTCGTCGGCTTCGGTGTGCCCGGTGATCTCGGGGAGCCCTCCCCCGCAGTTCTTGAAGATCTGCGACAGTGTGCGCTGCGCCAGGTTGCCGAAGCTGTTGGCCAGCTCGGCATTGGCGCGGGCGACGATCGCTTCGGCGGAGAACCCGCCGTCGTTCCCGAAGCTGACCTCGCGCAGGAGGAAATAGCGCAGCTGGTCGACCCCGAAACGGTCCGCCAGCTCGAGCGGATCGACCACGTTGCCGAGCGACTTCGACATCTTCTCCCCGCGGTGCAGGAGGAAGCCGTGGCCGAAGATCGCTTTCGGCGGTGGCAGCCCCGCGCTCTTGAGGAACGCAGGCCAGTACACCGCGTGGAAGCGGACAATGTCCTTGCCGATCAGGTGCAGGTCGGCCGGCCAGAAGCGCGCGAACTCGCCTTCGCGGTCTGGGAAGCCGATGCCCGTGAGATAGGTCGTCAGAGCATCGACCCACACGTACATGCCCTGTCCCGGACTGCCGGGCACCGGCACGCCCCAGTCGAAGCTGGTGCGCGAAACGGACAGGTCGCGCAACTCCTGGCCCTTCAGGAAACTCAGCACTTCGTTGCGGCGACTCTCGGGCTCGAGGAAGCCGGGGGTTTCGTTCAATTCAATGAGATAGTCGCGATACTTCGAAAGGCGGAAGAACCAGCTTTCCTCCACGTTCCATTCGACCGGAGTGCCTTGCGGGGAGAGCTTCTGCCCGCCCTCGCCCTCAGTCAGTTCGCTCTCGTCGTAAAACGCCTCGTCGCGGATCGAGTACCAGCCCTCGTAGCGGTCGAGATAGAGATCGCCCGATGCGGCCATCGCTTCCCACAGCGCCTGGCTGGCAGCGTGGTGCTGCGGCTCGGTCGTGCGGCGGAACGCGTCGAAACCGATATTCAGCCGCGCGCACATCTCGCGGAAGTGGTCGGACATCTCGGTCGCGAACTCGAGCGTGTCGCGCCCCGCACCGCGCGCGGTCTGCGCCATCTTGAGCCCGTGCTCGTCGGTTCCGGTAATGAGCCGTACGTCGTAGCCCTGCATCTTGCGGAAGCGGGCGATCACGTCTGCTGCGATGGCCTCGTAAGCGTGGCCGATATGCGGCCGCCCGTTCGGGTAACTGATCGCGGTGGTGAGATAATACGGCTCAGGCATCGGCGCGGTCCCTATGCGCCGCCGCCTGCGCGAGCAAGTTGCCGATTTCCATCACCAGCAGTCCCGCGTCGAAATTGTAGATCGGCGCTTGCGCTGCGAGCCGCGCCAGCTCCGCGTGCGCTTCGACGATTCCCGGGATGGCCGCGCGCGGTGCGTCCGCGGCGAGCCCGGCGAGAGACGCGCGCGCGAGATCGAGCGCCGCCGCGATCCGTTCGCGATCAGGCCGCCCGCCGATTGCTTCGGCCAGCTTGCCGCGCAGCTGGAACTGTGGATCGCCATCGCGTGCGATGCGCTCCATCAACGCGCCAAGAGCGCCGAGATCCTGTTCGACGAACGCGAGCGCCGCGCCGGGCGAGCCGCCGGCAGCGGCGACCGCGGCGGCGCGGGCCTGCGCGTCGGCCTCGGGTGCGCGCTCGGCGAGCAGGCGCGCGATCTGCTCGTCGGGCAGCGCGGGAAAGCGGAGCATGCGGCAGCGCGAGCGGATTGTCGGTAGCAGCCGCGCTGTGCGATGGCTCACGAGCAGGAAGAACGTGCCCGCCGGCGGTTCCTCGAGGCTCTTGAGCAGTGCATTGGCGGCGTTCTTCTCCATGTCGTCGGCAGGATCAATGATCACCGCCCGCCGGCTGCCGAGCGTCGGCCGCGTGGTCAGCCGCTTCTGCATCTCGCGGATCTGGTCGACGGGGAGGTTGCGCTTCAGCTCGAAAGGCTTGCCGTCGTCGCGCTTCTTCTCTTCCTTTTCGTCCTTCGGCAGGTGAGTCAGCACAATCACGTCGGGGTGTGCGCCGGCCGGTTGCGGTACCCCGGGCTCGGCGACCAGCTCGCGCGCTGCGGCCAGCGCAAAGCTCGCCTTGCCGAGCCCGCGCTTGCCCGCGAGCAGCCAGGCGTGATGCATTCGCTCGCCCGCGAGAGCAGTGCGCCATTCGCGCCACGCGCCGTCATGACAAAGCATGCTCATGGGGTGTCTCGCAGCAAAGGGGTGAGCGCCGTCATGACTCGGCCATGCACGTCCTCGACCGACCCGCCGCCGTCTATCCGGGCGATGGTTTCGTCACCCGCGGCGAGCGCGGCGAAGCTTGCGGCTACCGCGGCGTGATACGCTGCATCGCGGCCGCCGATCGCATCCGACGCGTCGCCGTCTCTGCTCGCGAGCCTGCGTGCAGCGGTCTCCGGAGCGACTTCGATCAGCAGCGTGAGATCGGGCCGCAATCCCTCGCTGCCGATGTCGTGGAGCGCCTCGATCGCGTGGTCGCCGAGGCCACCGGCCCCGCCCTGGTACGCGCGGCTCGAGTCGACGAAGCGGTCGCACACGACCCATCGCCCGGCTGCCAGCGCCGGGCGGATGAGCCGAGCGACATGGTCCGACCGCGCCGCCGCGAACAGCAATGCCTCGGCGCGGGGCTGCCAACCCTCGCCAGGCGGATCGAGCAGCAGCGCGCGGATCGCCTCGGCGCCGGGCGTCCCGCCAGGCTCGCGCGTGAGCTCGACCGCGACGCCGCGCGCGTGCAGGGTCTCGGCAAGCCGGCGCGCCTGCGTCGACTTGCCGCTGCCCTCCCCGCCCTCGAACGCGATGAAGCGCCCCCGCTGCATCAGAACAGGCCTGCGACGCCGTTGCCGAGCCGCTGGAGCAAGTTGGCCTTGGGCACCGCCTGCGCCGCCACGAGCGGCACCGTGGAATCGGAAATCCCGTCCACCTTGATCTCGAGCTCGGCGACCTCCTCGCCCTTGGCGATCGGGGCGTGTAGCGGACCTTCGTAGCGCAGGGCGAGCGTCACGCTCGGCGCGTTCGCCTTGGGAAGCGCGACGCGGATCGATCCCGGCGCGACGAGCTCGACGCTGCGCGCGGCGCCGTCCTGAACCTGGGCGGTGCCGATCTGCGTGCCCTTGGTGAACAGCCGCCGGCTGTCGAACGCCTGGAAGCCCCATTCGAGAAAGTCCCGCGCCGCGTGGCGGCGGACCATTCCCCCGGGCGATGCGCCGATCACCATCACCAGACGGCGCCCGTTGCGCTGCGCGGTACCCAGGAAGCCGTAGCCCGCCTGATTGGTGAAGCCCGTCTTGATA
>JBQCFR010000211.1:0-9225 GCA_051958885.1 Tsuneonella sp. | reverse complement strand
CGCTGGGGCGAAAGCGCCTTGTAGCGCGGGAAATCGGCGAGCTTGGCCAGCAGGCCGGTCTGCTCGCCCTTAAGGTACTCGAGCGATTCCTTGTCGGCCTGGAGATTGGCGATCTGCCGCTCGCTCGGCTCCGGCAGGGTCGACAGGACCGCGATCTCGGCTTCGGTCCGGGCAATCTCGCGGCTGCGGTTGACCGACAGCCGGAAGAGCGAGGCGGCCTCGTCATTCCCTTCCGACAGCTGGCGAGCGAGCACCGCCTGGGTCTGCGCCACGCCGGGGCGCTGGAGCACCTGCGAGGCGGCGAACATTTGCGCGCTGGCGTCCGCTCCGCCGTCGCCGGCGAGCAGCGCGAAGTACGGCTGCAGCAGGTCGCGCAGGATCGCGGTGTCCTCGGTCACCCCGGTGCTCTCGTCCACCACGTCGGCGAACAGCTTGCGCGCGTCGGCGGTGGAGCCGGTGCGGGCGAGCAGCCCCGCCTTGCGCGCCCGTGCGGCGAGCAGCATCGGCGAATCGGGATAGGACTGGCCGATGTTGACGATCGCGGTGTCGAACGCGGAGACCGCATCGGGCACGCGGCCCTGCGCCTCGGCGATCAGCCCGCGCTCGATGCCGATCTCGGCGCGCAGCCAGCGGGCGGAAACCACCCGCCCGTCGCGCACCTTGCCGATACGGGTATCGGCGCCCGCGAGCGCAGCCTCCGCCTCGCCCAGCTTGCCTTGCTGGCGCAGCGCCATCCCGGTGAGGGCCTGCGCCTGCGCGTCGAGCAGTTCGGCGCGCTCGGTGGCGGTGAGCCCCGCGAGCACCCCGCCGATCTCGCGCAGCGCGGCATTCTCGCGGTTGATCTGCGTGGACAGCGGACGGTCGATGATGCCCTGCTTCAGATCGTCGCGGTCAAGCTGGTCCTCGACCTCGGCGACCTTGGTCTTGAGTTCGACCAGCGCATTGCCCGGCTCGTGGGCGTTGAGGGCGTCGATCGCGCGGTAGTTGCGCAGCAGGCGCTGAGTCACGCCGTCGCCGCGCGGCGCGGCCTTCGCGGCGTCGTCGAACAGCCGGCCGGCGGCCTTGAAGGTGCCGAGGTTCGACTGCTGCAGGCCCTGGTTGGCGAGCACCTCCGCCAGCGCGGCGGGATCGTTCTCGTCGCGCGTGACGAGGTTTTCGAAGAACTGCCCCGCCTCGGCGAAGCGGCCAGAGTTGTTGCGCAAGTACGCCTCGTCGCGCGCGCCGAGCGCATCGAGCGCGCCGGCCTGGATGCGCGCGAACGCCGCGGCATCGCTGACTTCGGTGGTGGCGACCTCCACCTTGCCCGGCACGGCTTCTCCCTTCACCACCGAGGCGAGCGCGAGGCGCAGCGCGGGATCGTAGCCGGCCAGACCTTCGACAATGTAGGTCACGCCGCCGCGCGAGACGGCGTAGCGGCGGTAGCTCACCGAGTTGCCCGCAGCGCTGCAGGTAGCGGCCTCGACCGTGCCCAGCGCGTCGATCGTCGCGTCCCCGGCCTCGGTGCAATCGAGCGCGACGCCCGGCAGGGCGCTGGGTATCGCGCCAATGCCGACCGGATCGCGCAAGGCCACCAGCGTGCCGATCTCTGCCGCCGCATCCTTGCAGGTGAGGCGGTAGCCGCGGTCGAACATCTGCTTGAGGCGCGGATCGTCGGGCGCGACTTGCGCGGTGCACATCACGCCCGAATCGCCGATGCGGAACGAGTTCTGCACCGACAGCGGCATTTCGCGCGCCGCAGCGGGCGCGGCCAGCGCAGCCGCCGCCGAGGCGAGCAGAGTGGCGGACAGGAAGCGGATCACTTCGGTTCTCCTTGCGCGTCGGCGCTGATGCTGGCGCCGATCAGCGCCGGGTTGCCGGTGCCCGAGACCGGATCGGTGACATCGACATCCGGATTGAGCGGACGGCTGTCGATCAGCACCACCGGCGGCGCAATCGGCGCGCGCGCCGCTTCTTCGGCCTGCTCCTTGTCCTCGTCGTTGTCGGTATCGAAGGGTTCTTCCTGCGCCTGGTCCTCGGTGAGGATCGCGGTGATCTCGTCCGCGTTGGTCGGCGGCGGCGTGTTGTCGACGAATGTCGTGCAGCTGCCCGAGCTGAGACTGCAGCCGTTGATCTGGCTGCTGTCGCTGAAGCCTGCCATGCTTTCGGGGTTGTCGACCACCAGCTGGTAAGCCGCCCGGCCGGTCACGTCGCCGGTGTCGGTCTGGAACTTGCCGTTGATGATCACTTCGACATCTGGAGCGGTGGGATCGGAGAAGCCCGGCGGCTCGATATCGCTTTCGTCGATCCGCGCATAGAACCCGGCGGGCGCCGACGCGGTCCCGGTGTTCTGGATGAACAGCGTCTCGCGCGGATAGAAGACCAGCGCGTAGGCATTGAGCACGCCGTCGGGGCGATCGATGGCGCCGGGGGTATTCAGATCCTCGATGTGGCCTGCGTAGAACGGATCGTCGCGCAGGCGCAGCAGGATCTCGTCGCTAGCGACGTGGATGTTCTTCGCGTCGAACACGATCGACCCGCCGAGCGTACCGCTGGTGCCGCTGGCGAAGATGCCACCGGTCGCGGCGTTGATCTCCACGCTGTCGGCGAGAAACACGATGGCGTTGGTGGTCGCCAAGCCCGTGGCGGTAATCGTCCCGTTCACCCGGATCCGTCCGCTCGGGGTCGACAGCGCGGCATCGCCGGCTGCAAAGTCGATGTACCCGCTCGGACCGCCGAGTTGCGTGCCGCCAATCGTCAGATCGCCGATGGTCAGATCGACCGCATTGCCGGAGTAGTCCTGCGCGGCGATCAGAATGGCGCCTCCGGCAATCCGCCCGACTTCGCCATTCGACAGCGTGAATCCGCTCACGCTGCCGAGTCCGTCGCCGATGAACGCGCCGGCCGCGTTGGTCGAAGCGATGGTGATCGATCCGGTGGTTCCTGCATTGAGCCCCGCGGTCGAGGCGATATTGAGATCGGTGCCGGTGAGCAGGATCGAAGGCGCCTGCCACAACCCGTTGGCCGTGATCGTGCCGCCGTTCACCGTGATCGACTGGGCCTGGATGCCGCCGGCGGTCGCCGCGGTTGCGGCGGCGATGACGACGAAGTCGCTCGAGGTGACATTTCCGAGCGTCACGGTGCTGCCGGCGACGTTTAAGCCCGCTGCGACGATCGAGCCGGTCGTCACGGCCTGGCCCGCCCTGAGCGAAACGAGGCCGCCCGACAGATTGCCGGTGCTGACGCTGCCGTTCGCCGAATCGATGAAGATGTCGCCCGTTGCGGTGACGTTGCCGGTGGTGATGGCGCCGGTGTTCGAGAGGGTGAACGGGCCGGTCACGTTGATGTTGGCGTACGTCTGCAGCGCGCCGCCGTCAGCGACGACGATCTCCTGCGTGCCGGATACGTTCAGCGTCCCAGCCATCGTCGGTGCTGTGGCCGGCAGCAGCAGAGCCCGCGCACTGAGGAAGAAGTTCGTCGCGTTGAGTGTCGCGTTGTCCAGCGTGAGAACCACGTCGTTGGGCGTCGAGAAGCTGAAGTCGCCCACGTTCACCGTCGCGTCTGTCAGCGAAATCTGATCGGGCGCCGTGGCCGTCACCGTGTCGCCGCTGGCCGTGAAGCCCAACTGGCCGATGGTGGCGTCCGCACTGGAGAAGAGCACCTGCAGCGCGGTCTCGCCGATGATCGCCGCGCCGGCGGTCGAGCCGCTGCCGCCGAACGCGAAGACGCTCCCGGCGATCGTGTTCGCTGCAAGCGATCCGCGGTCGCTCGCCTGGTTGAACCGGCTGGTGACCGTCAGGCCGACGCCGCCGCTGCCGCCGCCGATCCCGTCGCCGCCTGCGCCATCGCCCGTCGCGCCGGTTCCGCCATTGCCGCCCAGGGCGTAGGCGAGCAAACTGGCGGTATCGACAGTGACCTGCGACCCGCGCACGAGCAGGATCGCAGCGCCGTTGGTGCCGTCACCGCCGGCTCCGCCCGCTCCCGTTTCACCCCTGCCGCCGTCGCCGCCGATCCCCACCGCCACCAGAGTCACGTCGGCGAACGTCGCCGAACCGGTATTGTCGGGCGTCACCTGCCCGCTGCGCGTGCCGACCTGGATATTGCCGCCGATCCCGTTGCCGCCGACTCCGCCCGCGGTCCCGTCGCCGCCAGTGCCACCCGACGCTGCCACCTCGAAGCTGCCGCTGCCAGTGATGACCAGCTGGCCGTTACCGGCGTCGCCGAAAGCGCTCACGGCTCCGCCTATCGCATTGCCGCCCGCGCCACCGGGCCCGGTGTAGTTCCCGGTGAGCGGATCGACCGTGCCGTTACCCCCGAGGCCGCCTTCGGTGTCCGCGAAGGCGACCACGTCGCCGAGCGTCACGTGGCTGCCGTTGGTGCCGGCGGTGTGGGTGGCGGCGAGGATCACCGCCGTGCCGCCGGTGGCATCTCCGCCGGTGCCGCCGTCGCGCCCGTCGCCGCCGGAGATCGCTGAGCTGAGCGCGGTCGTGCCGCCGACCGAGATCGAGCCGCCGCCGCGTGCGAAGATGAACGCGTTGACGGTGGACATCTGATCGATCGAACCGAACGCGGCGCCGCCGTTCACGCCGGCGCCGCCGTCGGCATCGCCGTTCACGCCGACGCTGCCGGCGATCGACACGGCTCCCCCATCGGCTTCGATCCCCGCAACACCGGCCGTCGCCGCGCCGCCGTTGCCAGCGCCCGAGGCCGAGCCGCCGAACGCGCTCGCGTCAGCGGTGATGACGCTGGTCGTCGA
This sequence comes from Tsuneonella sp., assembly GCA_051958885.1. GTDB lineage: Bacteria > Pseudomonadota > Alphaproteobacteria > Sphingomonadales > Sphingomonadaceae > Tsuneonella. Next base: position 4,493 of record JBQCFR010000211.1, on the reverse strand, counting down.
AGGCGAGGCGATGGTGCCGCCTGAGGTCGCCAGGAACTGCGCCGTGCCGCCGGTTGCGGCGCCCGCCGTGCCGTCGGTGCTGGCGCCGCCGGTGGCGACCGCATCGACATCCGCCGAGCCGTTGAAGGTCAGCGTGCCGCCGTTCTGCGCCAGCGCCAGCGCGCTGCCGGCGTTCGCCGCGCCGCCCACGCCCGTGCCGCCGAGATCGCCCACCCCGCCGAGCGCGTTGGCGGTCATCAACGTGAGGCCGTTGACCGTGATCGTCGCGTTGTCGGCATTGATCGCCGCCTGATTCGGCGCGGTCCCGACGCCTGCCGCACCGGCAGTGGTGCCATCGCCGCCTTCGGAGTTGGCCTCGACCGTGAGATCGCCGTTGAACGTCAGCGCGGCCCCCGCGGCGGCGCTCACGTCGGCGACGCCGCTCAGGCCGAGACCGCCGGTGCCGCCCTCCTGCGCCGAGTGCGCCTCGCCACCGGCAACCACAGTCGTCGGACCGTTGACCGTGAGCGTCACGCCCGCATTGCCCGTGTGAAGCGACGCGAGCCCGCCGGTGGCGCTACCCCCGGTGCCGACGCCGCCGAAGATTGTCCCCCCGGTCGCCGAGCCGTCGACCCGCAAGTCGCCCGCGGTCACCGTGTTGGTGCCGTTATTGGCGAGGAGCAGCGCCGTACCGCCAGTTCCCGCGCCGCCAGCCACGCCGGTGAAGCCCGCCGCGTCGACTTCGCCGCCATCGCCCTCGGCGCTCACGTCGATAGTGCCGCTGGCGACCAGGGTGCCGTTGGTAAGATCGATCGTCGCGGTGCCGCCTGTGCCTGCGCCCGCTGCCCCACCAGAGGAGTTGGCGTTGCCGACGATGAACCCGGCTTCCCCGTCGGCATTGACCTCCACGTCCGCAACCGAAACGCTGGCGCCGTTCAGCGCGAGCGTGGCCGAGCCGCCGTTGGCGGCGCCACCGACAGCTCCGGAATCGCCCCCGCGGCCGAAAGCCGATACCTCGAGCGTGCCCGCGCCGGTCACGTTGGAGTTGACGAATCCGGTGTACACGGTGCCGCCGGTTGCGTTGCCCCCAGTCGCGCCGTCACCGGCGATGTCGTTGCCGCCGAACGCGTTCGCCGAGATGCTCAGCGTCGCCCCGCTGGCGATGTTCACGGTGCTGTTGACGAAATTGGCGTTCGTCTGGCCGGCCACGGCATCGCCGCCGTCGTACCCGTTGCCGCCCGCCGATTGGCCGATGATCACCGTCGCGCCGTGGACGTTGTAGGTCGAATCGGTGACAAGCAGATCGGTCAGGCTCGTCGAGCCGTCCGCGTCGCCGCCGCTGCCGGTGCCGAGGCCCGCGCCGCCCGCCGCGCCCGACGATCCGCCGACGATCGAGCCGGTGAAGGTCGAGCCGTTGGTGATGTGGATGTAGCGGTTGCCGCCCTTCGCGTTGCCGCCGTTGACGTTGCCGCTGGTGATCGCGGCCGTCCCGCCGATGCCTGAGACGCTGGCGACGAGATTCTCGACGCTCAGCGTGGCGCTATCGAGGACGATCGACATCTCGCCCCCGTTGCCCGTGCCGCCGGTCGCGCCGCTCACCGCCACCGCGCCGCCGTAGCCGCGTGCGGTGAACAGGACGCTGGGATCGGTGGCCACGCTCGGTAGGTTGATCGCCGCGCCCGCCGAGCCCGAAAGGGTCACGAACCCGCCGGTGCCGGTGCCGCCGGTGGTGCCGGCGATCGTCGCCGCGCCGCCGATCCCTTCGGCCGAGAGCATGTCGAGCTCGCCGAAGTTGGCGTTGCCGGTGACGTTCGCCTGCTGCACCGTGAGCGTCGAGCCCGCGCCGTCGACCGTTATCTGGGCGGTGCCGCCGAGGCCGTTGCCGGCGCCCGCGCCGACGTCGGCGCCGCCGAGCCCGTCCGCCGCGATGCTCAGCTCGTTGAGCGTGGCAGTCGAGCCTTGCGTAACCGACAGCGCGCTGTAGCCGCCGGTGCCGTCGCCTCCGAAGCCGGTCTGCCCATTGTTGTCGCCCGCCCCGCCATACGTCAGGATGCGCGTGACGCCGCCGACGCTCAGCGAGCTGGCGCCGAACAACAGCGCCTGCGCGCTGCCGCCGACCGCGGCGATGCCCGACGAGTTGCTGGAGGTCGAGGCCGTGCCGTTCATCAGTAGGTCGCCGGTCACGTCGAGGCTGCTCGCGTTATCGAGATAGAGCTGCGTCGTGCCGCCCGTCACCACTCCGTCGCCGTCGCTATCGAGCGCGGCGACCGACTGGAGCGAAAGCGTGCCGCCGATGTCGGCGCTGCCGCCATCGTTCACGAACAGGAAGGCCTGGCCGGCATCGCCCGTCCCGCCGGTTACCGGCGCGAAGCGGTTGGCGGACAGCGTTAGGTTGCCGCCCACGGTAAGCGAACCCACCGAATCCGCCGGAATCGCCGACACGCTCGCCGCGGCCATATCATCGGCGTGGAAGATTGCGTCAGAGGCGAAATTCGTCTGGCGAAACACGTCGATATTGACGTTGTCGGTCGACTCTCCGGTCAACGCAGAGGTGAAATCGATTCACGTTCCGGTGGAGCCGGTTCTGCTGTCGTTTATGAAGATGCTGCCGCCATCGACCCCGCCGCTGCCGTTGATCGCGCCGCCGGTGACGTTGCGGCCGGCCGACAGCACGACCGCGTTGCCGACCGTGTCCGCCGCCCCGGCGACATCGAAGCCAACCGAGCTGCCGCGCTCGAAGGTCATCTGCAGCAACGTGTTCTTGGGGACAGCGACCATATAGATGCGGCGGTTGTCGCCCGCCCCGGTGCTCGCGCCGCCCGTGGTGGTGCCGGTGTGATCGATGCCGATCCCGCCCTGCCCGTCGGTGCCGACGGTGACCTGGATGTCGAACAGCCCGTCGGGGCTGAAGGTGATCGTGCCGGCTTCGGCGGCGACGAGGGCCGCCTGGCCGTTGGTGAAGATTGTCCCGCCCTGGTAGATGTGCGGTGCGAAGGCGGCGACGTAGCTGCCCTGCTGGCTCGCAGTGATTTGCGCGCCAGGCTGGATCGAGACGTACGAGGCGCTGTCGGCTTGCGCGAACTGGACCTGGTTGCCGGTGTACCAGTTGCCGCTGGCATCGACCACCGGCGGCGCGGTGGTGAGGCCGAGGTTGCCGACATCGAACACCGCGTTCGAACCGACCAGGATACCGCCCGGGCTGTAGAAGAACACGGTGCCGCCGCGCACCGCGCCCGCGCCGGTCTGGATCTGCGAGATCACGTTGCCGTCGAACACGATCGGGCGTGTCGTGTCGGTCGGCACGATCCGGTTGAGCAGCGCGAAGTCGCCGTTCACGCCGTTGAAGGTCGCGGTGGTGCCGGCGGGCTGGAAGTTGATCGGCGCGCCGTTGCTGATCGCGGTATCGCTCGGGGTCCAGTCGATCACCGCCGAGGGCGTCGTGACGTCGACATTGGTGGTGCCCGATCCCTGGATCACGCTCGCGCCGCCGAACACGACGGTCGAGCTGCCCTGGAACGACTGTGCGGCGGCGGGCGCGGCGGCCAGTGCGGTGGCGAGCGCGAAGACCGAACAGGTGGCGGCGGTACGGATGGTGCGACGGGTCATCAGTTTGCCCTCCAGGGGAGAATCCGGGTCGTCAGGGTGACCAGCAGGCGCACGTCGCCGCGGTCGGTCTGCAGGCCGGTGCGCTTGAGCGGGACGGCCAGCGTGGTGTCGAGGCGGAAGCGGTCGCCGAGATCGGCACGCAGGCCCGCGCCCGCCGAATAGAGGCTCTGCGAGCCCGGCACGCCCTTGTTCCACACGCGCGCAGCGTCGCCGAAGGCGTACGGCTGTACGCGCAGGTCGCCAGACTTGAGGAACGGCAGGCGCGGGCCGCGCAGCTCGACACCGAGGCCGACGCCGTGGTCGCCGATGAGCACGCCGGGCTCGTAGCCCCGGCCTACCGTGTAGTTGCCGGTGGTGAATTCCTCGAACGCGGCGAGCGGCTCGAACGCGTATTGCGCGCGCGGCTCGAGCGCGAGCGCGAAGTTCTTGCCCATCGCGAGGTCGAACTCGGCCTCGGCGCGGACCGAGCCGGCGGTCGGAACGGCGTCGTTGCGGCTCAGCGGCAACTGGCCGGTGGGGCACCCACCGACGCAGTCCTCGCTCGCGCCGAATACATCGACGCCCTTGCGCAGCTCGAGGCTGGCGCGACCCTGCCATGCCGGTTGGCGATGGCTGGTGTCGATCGCATCCCACGAGAGCTTCGCCCACAGGATGCGCAGCTTGTCCTTCGACAGCGGGACGAGGAAATCGACCTTCTGGTCGATGTAGTCGAAGCCGCCGCCGAGCCAGAAATTCTCCGCCACCGTGCGCTTGAGCGGGTACCGCGCGTAAAGGCTGCCGTAGAGCGTGCGCGCGTCGAAGCTGGCGCCGCCTGCGACGGGGCCGATGTCGGGCTTGGTCCAGGCATACGTCAGCCGGCCACCGACCACGAGCCCTTCGCCGCCGGGGCGAAACTCGTGCGCGCCCTG
>JBQCFR010000210.1:0-4567 GCA_051958885.1 Tsuneonella sp. | reverse complement strand
ATGCCCGTCTATCCCCGGTGCGGCGTGCGGCCCGTTCGCGGCGAGCACTGTCACCTGATCGACGAGGATGGGACGCGCTATCTCGACTTCGCGGCGGGGATCGCGGTCAACCTGCTGGGCCATTCGCATCCCCGCCTGATCGGCGCGATCCAGCAACAGGCGGCGACGCTGATGCATGTCTCGAACTTGTACGGCAGCCCTCAGGGCGAGGCGCTGGCGCAGCGGCTGGTCGATCTGACTTTCGCCGACACGGTGTTCTTCACCAACTCGGGCGCCGAGGCCGTCGAGTGCGCGATCAAGAGCGCGCGCGCCTACCACCAGGATGTCGGGAACGACCACAAGTACGAGCTGATCACGTTCAAGAACGCGTTCCACGGGCGGACGATGGCGACGATCAGCGCCTCGAACCAGGAGAAGATGCACAAGGGTTTCATGCCCCTGCTCGCCGGGTTCAGGTACGCCGAATTCGACGACCTCGAGAGCGCGAAGGCGATGATGGGGCCGAACACCGCGGGCTTCCTCGTTGAGCCGATTCAGGGCGAAGGCGGCATCCGGCCCGCGTCGCAGGAGTTCATGGCCGGGCTGCGGCGCCTCGCCGACGAAAACGACCTGATGCTGGTGCTCGACGAGGTTCAGTGCGGCGTGGCGCGCACCGGCACGCTCTACGCATACGAGCAGTACGGGATCCAGCCGGATGTCCTCGCGACCGCCAAGGGCATCGGCGGCGGCTTCCCGCTCGGCGCATGCCTTGCGACCGAGGAGGCCGCACGGGGTATGATCATCGGCGCGCACGGTTCGACCTATGGCGGCAACCCGCTCGCGATGGCGGCGGGGATGGCGGTGCTCGATGCGGTGGCGAACGAGGCGTTCCTCGCCGAAGTGCGCGCCAAGGGCGAGCGGCTGCGCAGCCGGCTCGAACAGTTCATCTGCAACTATCCCGAGCTGGTCGACTGCGTGCGCGGCAAGGGCCTGATGCTCGGCATTCGCATGAAGGTGGAGAGCCGGCCGTTCTTCCAGCACTTGCGCGACAAGCATCACCTGCTGACCGTCGCGGCGGGCGACAACACTTTGCGCGTGCTGCCGCCGCTGATCGTCGGCGAGGCCGACATCGACGAGTTCTTCGACAAGCTCTCGGCTGGCGCGGCGGATTACGCCGTGCCCGAAGCCGCATGAGCGGCGTGCGGCACTTCCTCGACCTGGCGGATGCCGGCGCGCCCGCGCTCGAGGCGATGCTGGAGGGCGCGGCGGCGCGCAAGGCGGCGCGGCACGGCTGGCCGAAGGGCCGGCCTGACGCGGACGCCCCGCTCGCAGGCCACGTGCTGGCGATGATCTTCGAGAAGAGCTCGACCCGCACGCGGGTCAGCTTCGACATCGCGATGCGCCAGCTCGGCGGCAGCGCGCTGGTGCTCGACGCCGGCGGCACCCAGCTCGGGCGCGGCGAGAGCCTGGCCGACACCGCCCGCGTGCTCAGCCGGATGGTCGATTGCGTGATGATCCGCACCGACGATCATGCCAAGATCGAGGAGCTCGCGGCGCATGCCTCGGTGCCCGTGATCAACGGGCTCACCGACCGCTCGCATCCGTGCCAGATTCTCGCCGACCTGCTGACCATCCGCGAGCAGGGGATGGCGCTGGCCGGGCTCGAGGTGGCGTGGTTCGGCGACGGCAACAACGTGCTGCACTCGGTGCTCGAGGCGGCCGGGCTGCTCGGCTTCAACGTGCGCGTCGCGACGCCCAAGGGCTACGAGCCGGAGCGGGAGTTCGTCGAGATGGCGCGCGCAGCCGGCTCGCAGGTGACGCTCACGCAGGATGCGGCTTGGGCCGCCGACGGGGCGGATGTGGTGGTGACCGATACCTGGGTGTCGATGGGCCAGGACCACGCTCATAATAAGCTGGCGGCAATGGCGGCCTATCAGGTCAACCCCGAGTTGATGGCCCGCGCCAAGCCCGGCGCGCGCTTCCTCCACTGCCTACCCGCGCACGTCGGCGACGAGGTCGATGCGGCCGTGTTCGAGAGCCCGCAGTCGGTGGTGTTCGACGAGGCGGAGAACCGCATTCACGCGCAAAAATCGGTGCTGCTGTGGTGCTTTGGCAAGCTGTGACGGGCTGACGCGCCCGTTGCGTGGCGCGGTTTGCGTTAGCGGAGGGGCTCCCCATATCCGCGGCCATGAACGCGCCTGTGAACCCCGCCGAGGAAATCGCCTCGGGCCGCCTGCTCGGCTTTTCGCTCCCCGATCGCAACGCGCGCGGGAGGGTCGTGCGGCTCGACCGCGTGCTCGACGAGATCCTCTCAGCGCACGCCTACCCGCCGGCGATCACCCATCTTCTGGCCGAGGCGCTGGTGCTGGCCACGCTGCTCGGCGGGCTGCTCAAGAACGAGACCGGCCAGCTCACCATGCAGGCGCAGACGAAAGGCGGCGTGGTGAGCCTGCTGGTGTGCGACTTCCGTGACGGCAAACTGCGCGGCTATGTCGACTTCGATCCAGGCCGCCTCGCCGCGCTCGGCGCCAACCCGTCGCTGTTCGCGCTGTTCGGCCAGGGCTATCTCGCGATCACCTTCGACATGACCGAGGGCACCGGACGCTACCAAGGGATCGTTCCGCTAGAAGGGGAATCGCTTGCCGAGGCCTGCGAGGCCTATTTCGCGCAGTCCGAGCAAGTGCCGACGTTGATCCGTACCGCGGTCAAGGTGCGTGAGGGTCACGCGCTCGCCGCGGGGCTGCTGGTGCAGCACTTGGCCGAGAGCGAAGAGGGGCGCGAGCGGCTCCACGCTCGCATGGATCATCCGGAATGGGAGCACGTTGCGGTGCTCGCCGGTAGCATCCGCCACGACGAACTGCTCGATCCGGAGCTGTCGATGGAGGCGCTCGTGTGGCGCCTGTTTCATGAAGAGCGTGAAGTGCGAATCCAGCCGGGCGCGTCGATCGAGCGTGGCTGCCGCTGCTCGCCGGAGCATTACCAGAAGGTGATCGCGCGCTTTCCTGCCGACGAGCGCGAGGCCATGCGCAACGAGGCCGGCGAAATCCTCGTCGATTGCGCGTTCTGCTCTCGGGTCTTCAGGGTATCGGCGTAGCCATTCGTCGCTCGCACAGAACGATTTGTCGCGCGCGTGATTTGTGGTATCCGGGCCGAAACAGCGACACGGGTCGCATGATCGGAGACGATGAATGCGAATGAAGACCTCAACCGGTCTGCGATCCGCTGCGGTCGCTGCCGGCATCCTGACCAGTTTCGTGCTCGCGCCCCCCTCGGCGCAGGCGCCCGCCCTCGCCATGCTCGGCAAGCTCGACCGCGGTCAATGGGAGGTGCGCTTCCGCGACGGCAGCGATGCGCGCCGGCTGTGCCTGCAGACCGGGCGCGAGCTGATCCAGCTCAAGCACTCTGCGCCGGGCTGCAGCCATTACGTGGTGGAGGACGGCGCCGCGGTTGTCACCGTGCAGTACACCTGCAAGGGCAACGGCTACGGCCGCACGAGTCTGCGCCGCGAGACCAGCTCGCTCGTGCAGGTCGACAGCCAGGGGATCGCGGGCGGGCTGCCGTTCCAGTTCACCGCCGAGGCCCGCCGCGTGGGTACCTGCCGCTGAGCGTTGCCGCAATGCCCGATCGCCGCTAGCGGCGAGGCATGGGCAGTGAACCGCCGCATCCGCCGATCGCTGCCGTATTGCTGTCGGGCGGGCTCGATTCGATGGTCGCGGCGGCGCTCGCCCGTGAGCAGGGTTTCGCGCTTCACGCGCTGACGATCGACTACGGCCAGCGTCACCGGCGCGAGCTGAACTCGGCGCGGGACATCGCGCATCGGCTCGGCGTGCAGCGCCATGTCGTGCTGCCGCTCGACCTGCGGCGCTTCGGCGGTTCGGCGCTGACCGACGACATCGCCGTGCCGAAGGACGGGGTGGGGCCGGAGATCCCGGTGACTTATGTGCCGGCGCGCAACCTCGTGTTCCTCGCGCTCACCGCGGCGTTTGCGGAGAGTTCGGGCTCGCGCGACATCTTCATCGGGGTCAACGCGCTCGACTATTCGGGCTATCCCGATTGCCGGCCCGAGTTCATCGCCAGCTTCGCGGAGGCCGCGCGACTCGGTACGCGCCAGGGCGTCGAGGGTGCGCCGTTCACCATCCACGCGCCGCTGCAGCACTTGAGCAAGGCGGACATCGCGCGCGAGGCGCATCGGCTGGGGCTCGATCCGGGGTGGAGCTGGTCGTGCTACGATCCGACGCCGGAGGGGCTCGCCTGCGGCCTGTGCGACAGCTGCCGGCTGCGCAGAAAAGGCTTCGCGCAAGCCGGCTTGAGCGATAGCGTGCGCTACGCAGCCAGCTGAAGCGGCGCAGACCGGAGAGAGATCTTGCACGACCACCAGGGCGCCCCCGCCCCCGCGGCGACCACGCCGGTGCCCGCCTACAGCTGGTATGCCCTCAGCGTGCTGGTGTTGATTTACGTGGTTTGGGTCGATGGAGATGCCTTGCTGTTGTTTGTCGACTGGCTACTTGAGTGAGACGCCGCGCTCTTGGAGGTCGTCCAGGGCTGGGTCCGTCTGGTCGCGGTATCGCCGGTTGGTCGGGAGGATGTT
>JBQCFR010000209.1:0-16421 GCA_051958885.1 Tsuneonella sp. | reverse complement strand
CGCGCCCGCCGCCCACGCCTCGAGCACCACCATCGGCAGGCCTTCGCTGTGCGATGGCAGGACGAAAAAACGGGCCTCGCGGAAGGCGGCCGCCTTGTCGGCCCCGAACAGCGGGCCTGCGAAGCGGATCGATGCGGGCGCGCCCGCGAGCTCCGCCTTCAGCGCGGCAACGTCCTCGTCCGCCCCCCACCCGGCGATCGTCAGGATCGCATCGCCGAGCGCGTCCGCCGCCGCGAGCGAGCGCCACGCGGCGATCAGCGCGCCGATGTTCTTCTTCGGGTGAATTCGCCCGAGGTACAGCAGCCGGGGTTCGCGCGGCGCAATACCTGGCGGCTCGGCAGGCGGGCCGGCGTTGGGAATGACGACCGCGTCGCTTCGCCCCGTCTCGCGCTCGATGTCGCCAGCCTCGCGCGGGGTGAGCGCATGGAGCCGGGCCGCGGCGCGCCAGCTCGCGCGTTCGTATCCGATCCGCGCGAGCGCCTTCTTGCCGCGGCCGCGGGCGGTGATCCACGGGTCCAGCATCCCATGCGGGCTGACGACGTACGGACGCCCGGTCCGCCGCGCCCACTGCGCGCCGGCGGCGGAGGGATACATCCAGATGCCGTGGAGGTGGAGCAGATCGAGGCCGGCGGCCACCATCATGCTCGTGAGTTCGGGAGCAAAGCCGATCTGCGCCGGACCCACCACCCGCGCCAGGCTCACGCTCGCGTGTTCGAAGCGGTGGCGGTCTGCGGCCGCATCGGGATCGGCAAGCGCGAACACGTGCGGTTCGCCGCCGAGCGCGCGGATGATGGCAGCCTGCTGGACCACCGCCTCGAACACGCCGCCGTTGCGGCGCGAGGCGAACGCGGTGAGCAGCCCGATGCGCTTGCCGGCAAGGGGGCTGGCGCTGCGCGCTTGCTCGATCACCGCTCGCCGCTCCGTTCGCGCCGGCCGCACCGGCTGCGGCAAGACCTCGGGAACGAGGCTTGCCGCAGTTCGGCTCGCATGACCACAGCGAATCGCGAGATTCCCGCGTGCGGTCAGCCGCTGGTCAGGCTCTTGCGCCAGGTAATGCGGATGTCCGACGCTGGCAGCTTGTAAGCAGCCGCGGTGGTATTGGCGAAGATCACCCGCACGGCGCCAGTAATCGATTCCATGTGGCGGATCGAGATGCTGGCGAGATTGCCGGTGTAGTCGAAGCCTTCGACGATGTCCCCGTTGAGCACTGCCGCCACCGGGAAGTCCACCGTGATGACGCCGTTCGCGGGGATCGACGGGATGTCGTACGCCGTGAACAAAGCCTCGCGCAAACCTTCGCCGGGTCCCGAATTGCGCGCGTCGCTGTCCGCGGACCACGCCGCGCTGCCGGCGCGCCGATCGACCGCGAACTCGCATTCGACGTCGAGATAGGCGTCCGCCGCATTGAGCCCGGCCGCTGCGGCGGCGTTGACGAGCAGCTTGAGCTGTTCATTCCGCGCGGTCCACAGCGGCCCCGCAACGAGGCCGCCGAGAAAGTCGATCGTCGCGTCGGCTCCGGCCACCAGCGATGCCGCAACGTTGCTCCCGACATCGCTCTCACGCCCAACATAGAGGCCCTTCAGCTTGCCGCTGTCGCCGAAGGTCAGACCCGGACTGGCATAGACGCGCATCCGCACCAGGATTCCTCGCGGGCCCCTCAGATTCTGGAGCAGTCCGTCGCGCAGGTAGATCCGTCGCCGCCAGACGCGCAGCGCGCGGAAGTCCCACAATTCCCGTTCGCCAGCGATCCGGTAGTCGAGCAAGCCGGTGATCTGGCCCGGTTGCAAGGCGTACGGTTCATCCGGATGGATCAGGGTCAGCGAACCGTCGAACTCGACCGAGCCCTCGTAGTCGGGGACCCCGATGTCGGTGGCGCTGAGCACGTATCCGCCGAGCCCGGTGACGGTGAAGTCCCGCACGCTCACGCAGGAGCGGCTCAGCGCGCTGAATACGATGCAATCGGCGCCGTAGGAGCCCGTGCCGTCGTACTTCCCCGTATTCTCGAACGAGCCGCCGATCACGCGCGCCTGCGAATCCGCTTCCGCGAACAGGTACATCTTCAAACCCTTGCCGCTGACGTTGCGGATCTCGACATCGCGGGTCTCGGCGAGATTGATGCACTTGCTATGGCTGCCGGGAAAGGTCGCTCCGTCCTCGGACCAGCAATCCTCGATCGCCGCGGCGGTGACGTATTGCAGCGTAAAGCCGATGCCGACCCGCCGCGAGCCGCATCCGCTCAGCCTGATGCGCCGGCCGCCCCGGATCGAGATGAACTGCTCGGTCCAGCAGTCGCCGTCGGGATGGCGGTAGGCTGAGCCGATCAGGTCGGTGATCGTCAGATCTTCGAACAGCGGCCACTTGTGCAGCGCCTTGTTGTACCACGTCTCGCCCGAGGGCAGCACGAACGGTTTGTCGGCCACCGACGAGATGGCGAACGAGGTCGGCACGGGCCGATCGAGCGTGACTTCGTCGCCGGCGACCGCGGTCACGATCCCCATGCCCCACTCGATCGGCTCGGGCGCGTCGTAGGGGATCGAGCCGAACCGCCAGATGACCTGGTCCCCGGCCGACCACTTCGCACCCTCGCCGGGCTCAAGCGTGAGGGTCGTGTCGCCCGCGGTCACGTCGGCGGCGAGATAGGACATCACGCTGGGGTAGCCCCAGGTCTCCGACGAGCTGCCGCGAAGGCCGCGACCATCATAAAGCAGGAACTCGCTGCCTTGGCCATCGAGCCGGCGAAAGCCCGCCGGGAGGATGACCGAAGGCTGCTGGTAGGGCGTCTGCATGTGCACCGCCTCGTCGGCGGGAACTGCGGCCAGATGGTACGTCCCGGGCGCCACGGCGAGACGGCTGACTCCGGCGGCGAAGGCGTCGCGGAATGCGCGCCGGGCCGGCTCGCCGTCGCTCGCGCTGAGGGTTCCGAACTCCTGCAGCAGCTGCGGGGTACGTTCCAGCGACCGGACCGCGAGCGCGCGGGCGGAGATGTCGATCCCCATCTCAGTGCCCCAGCCGGTAGTCGAGCGCGCCGGCGGCGAGGGTGATCTCGAGGTATAGCTGGGCAGCCGGATCGCCCTCCTCCCACACGGGCTCGCACGCGTTCGCGGTGAAGCATGCCCACGCGTCGCCGGCGGCGGTGAGCGGGCGGCGGGTCGCTCCGCCGTCGGTCGAGCGGGTCACGCGCACGGTTCCGCTCCACTCGCCGGCAAGCACCAGGATGACCGGGGTGCCAAGCGTCGGCACGAACGGCCCGGCGACCATGTCGGCGGTTGCCGTTCCCGCGCTCGGCGCCGCGGCATCGGCTGCGGTGAGCGCGACCGGCAACGGCGAGCTCGTCGAGACCGCGTCGATGCTACCCGACTGGGCGGCGAAACCGACCCCGTAGACAGGCACGAAGCGGGCTGGGTTGTGTAAGGGCGATGTCGACACTGCGATCCTCCAGATGAAGTTGAACGAATCGCCGACTAACCAAATGGGTTCGTGTAGGAAAGCGTTTCGGTGCTCGTCCGGTTTTTCGCGTTCAGGGGGTGCGGGGCCGCCAGCCGGCTGGAATCACTGCGAAGAGCGCTGCCCGGCTGAACTCGAGCCGCCCGATCTGGCGCCGCAGCGACACCGCCACCACCGCGAACATGAAGCCATCGAGCGCCAGCCCGGCGGCAGCGGCACCGGTGATGCCGTATTGCCGGACGAGCGCGTACGTGACCCCGACGCTGATCAGCGCCGCCGCGGCGAGGGCGTAGCTGAACGCCTCGTGCCGGTTGATCGCCAGCAGCATCGAAGACAGGGCGTTCCACAGGATCCCGAACACCCTCCCCCCCCCGACCAGCGTGACCATCGACTGCGGCGGCTGAATCGCGCCCTTCGTCCAGATGTGGAGCAGCGGCGCGCCGGCCACGACGATGATTCCTCCGAGCGCCGGGGCGATCAGCCAATTGGCGGTCATCAGCAGGCCGCCGAGACGCGCCAGTCGCCTGCCGTCGTGGCGCGCGTAGGCCGCGGTAATCTCCGGCATCAGCGGCACCACGATCATGTTGGTGAGCTGCATGGCGACCCGCGAGGCGGTGCGCAGACTGGTGTAGAGCGGCACCGCGGCGGGGCCGGCGGCGGCGCCGATCGCCAGCGCCGAACCCTGCAGGTAGGTGGCCGACGACAAGGGGAGCATCATCGCTGCCAGCGCGGGCCGCCACAGTTCGCGCAGCCGCTCCTTGTCCGATCCGCGAAGGCCGAGCCGCAGCCACGGCGTCAGGCGCTTCGTGACCATGACCAGCACCGCTACCCCGACCAGCCGGAAGCCGAGATAGCAGACCGCGGCGGCGAGCGGTCCTCCGCCGAGCAGCACCACCAGCAGGGCCGCGACGCCCTCGATCAGAAACGTCGATGCCCGCAGCACGAGGGACAGCGCCTGGCGATCCTGAGCCCGCAGGACACCCGAGAACAGGTAGTCCTGCATCGCCACCAGGCCGTAGGCCATCATCAGCAGCAGGACGAGGCGGGTGGAGTCGGCGACCATCGCTCCGCGCACGGCCAGCAGCGATCCGGGAAGAAGTACGACCACCACGGCGACGAGCGCCGCCATCCCGGCGGTCAGCAGCAGGATCATTCGCAAGGCGGTGGAGAAGGTGACTTGCGCCTCGTCCGGAGCGCCGCGCGCGACCTCGCCGATGATGCGGTTCGCCGCGACAGTGCCGAAGCCGAAGTCGCTCGCCGCGAGGAACTGCGGCACGGTCACGATCATCAGCCATTGGCCGTAAAGCGCCAGTCCCCAGTGAACCGCAAGGACTGGGATGATCGCCAGCTGGACCAGCGCGACCACCACCTTGGCATAGCCCATCGCGGCGATTCCGCGGACGTAACTGCGCCTCATCGCTGCCCGGCGACGCGGCGGAAAGGTGTCTCGGGCAAAGGCTCGGTGAATTCGCTTGCGCACCATGTAGGCGCGCTCCAGAACCCGCGTATGAAGGGGTACATCTGGCTTGCCGCCCTCGTGGCGTTCTGGCTGATCGTGGCAGAGCTGGTCGCGCGGGAGGCCATAGATCTGCGCCTCTACAACAGCGACCACGAAGTTGGCTACTGGCTGCGGCCGAGCCAGCACGGCGACGGCCTGCTGACCGGATCCTACGCCATCGACGCCGACGGCTTGGGCGTGCCGCGTCCGTTCGCGCCCACCCGCTCATTCGACCTGCTGCTGGTGGGCGACAGCATCGTGATGGGCACCTCGAGCGTCGATCAGGAAGAGCGGCTGGGCCCGCAGCTGGAGAAGCTGACCGGCTGGTCCGTCTGGCCGCTGTCCGCGGGAAGCTGGGCGCTGTGGAACGAGATCAGGTCGATCGAGCGAAACCCCAAGCTGCTGCAGGCGGACGCGATCGTCTTCGTATTGAATTCGGAGGATTTCCGCCGTCCGTCGTTCTGGGACAACGAGTTCGAACACCCGCGGCATCCGCCGGCGAGCTACCTCGTCTACGCGGTGCAGAAGATGCTTCGCGGCATCCGGCCGCCGCAACACCCGCTCTCCGTCAGGCAGAGCGACCTGGCGGCGGACTGGGCGGCGTTCCGCGCGCGCGCCGACCGGCCCATCCTCGTTATCGGGTATGAAAACATGATTACTTCAGGAAGCGGCTGCACATGGCTGCCCAAGTGGCTGAACGTGACCACCGCGTGCTATGATCCGATGCGACTTGGCGGTCGCAAGCTGTTCGCTGACCAGACCCATCCAACCGCAGCAGGGAACACCGCGTTCGCCCGCTTCATTCGCGCTCAGGTTGAGCGAGGCGTCGCTCCGCAGAGCGCGCAAGGCGCCGCTTCGCAATGACGTGGCCTTGCGGCGCATTTGCGCTATGCCGCCCCTCTGCCGAGGAGGACTGAGCAGCGATGTACGAGTTTCTGATCCTGCTCTAGATTGTGATCTTCGTGATCTTGACGATCATTTACGCACGGCACCCAGCGTGCGGGATATATCATCCCGTATCGATCTATCTCCCATTTCACGCGCTCGTCTTCATCATCCGGCCGATCCTGTCGCTCGTTTATCACTACGATGCCATCTACAAGGCGGTCGATTTCTACCCCAGCCGATACGACCGGGCGACGGTGCTGGTCGCTTCGAACCTGGCGCTCATCGTGTTCATGTGGGTCTCGCTGAAGGTCGGCCAGTCCGGCATGGTGTGGAAGCAGACGCAGGCCGACCTCAACGCCCGCCAGAGGATGCGCGCGCTGTTCTGGATCGTCGCGATCCCCCTTGGCGCCTTCGGCGTTTACGCGACGCTCTGGCAGTGGTTCTTCGAAGCATCGAGCGGGATCATGAACGTGATGGACCCGCGCACGGGCGTGAGGACGCTGGAAGGCACCAACGGCTACTTCCTGATCGCGGGGGCGACGATCGGCCCGATCGCGGTGGTTTGCGCATACCTGTACCGTTTCACTCTCTTGAGCATCGCGCCGTTCATCGGCTTCGCCCTGCTTCGATTGGGGACGGGGCGCCGTTCCGACTTCATCGCCGCGGCGGTGATGTTCGCGATGCTCTACCTCTACGACAAGCGCCGCAACTGGCCCGACTTGCGCATCGTCATGCTGGGGTTGGTGGCCGTGGTCGCCTTCGTCATGGTCGTCCAGGATCGCGGCGCGGAGGTGCGAGAGGTGTTCGGCATCGACGGCGTCAATGAAAATCGCGTCGGTACCGACGATGACATGAAGCCCTTCGAGACCATGGACTACGCGATGATGGAGGCGATGGAATACATCGTCTACGTGGTCCCGCAGCGCTCCGGCACTTACGATTACTTCGCCAACAACCTGATCCTGTTCACCGAGCCGATCCCGCGGTCTCTGTGGAAGAACAAGCCGTACGGCTCACCGGTCCAGTTCTTCAATCTCTCCGACTACGGCCATCCCATCGGCATGGCAATCTCCATGCCGGGGGTCGGCTGGCTGAGCCTCGGATATCTCGGCGTCGCCATTTGGTCGGCGTTCTTCGCGTGGTTCTTCGGCCGGCTCTACCGCTGGCTGGCGCAAGGCCCACAAAGCAACATCGCGGTGATCGTCTATTCCGTCGCGCTTTCGAGCGCGCTGTTCGCGTTCCGCGACGGAACGGTCGACATGATCCTGCGTCTCGCGGCGTCGTACTACTTGGCCATCGTCGCGATGATCGTCGTCATCGCCGTTCTTCGGCCCGAGCTGCTGAGGGCGCCGGTCTCGCGAGCGGGAGCGCTGGTCCGCAGGGCTGCGGGAGCGCAGACCAAACGCGTGCCCAGGGCACAGCGCAAGGCAGTCCCCGCCGATTCGCCGACCGATCCGAATCTCCGAGGCACGCGAGGCCATGTGCCGCGGGCGTGGCGCCGTGCGACTTAGATCGTCGGAGCGATATATTCGGCGGCAGGCGCGTGCGCCCGCCGCGCCTTTCGCTTGGCCCAGCTTCGCCCGGGCTCTTCGATCCACCGGTAGGTGACCGACGCCGCTGCCACGACGACCAGGCAGACCGCGATGGTGATGCCGGTTTCGATCCAGGGATCGAACGTCACGCGTCTCAGGCCCTCGAGGTTGTCCGAATGCCGCAGGTATTCGGGGTGGCCGACCACGCGCACCGCGATCGCCAGCGCATAACCCGCCAGCGAGACGAACAGCAGGTGGATCATGTAGATCGAATACGACCACAGCCCGAGCGCCATGAAGGGTTGCCGGTTGAGGGCGCTGCTGACGACACCCCTGTCGAGCGCGAAGACGAACACGACACAGGCGAACACCGGCACGCATAGCAGGCTCGCCGCATCCTCCGGCCCGGTCACGCTCATCACGGTGACCGCGGCGGCGATCGCCGCGATCTCGGCCAGGCTTGCCCAGGTCCGCGACAAGGCCGGACTGTAGTTGCAGTGCAGCCAGTAGACGCCGCATCCGCATCCGAAGCCGACGATCCCGCGCTGGATCAGGCTCGAGAATATGGGCAAATCGATCGCCAGCAGCAGCAGGCATATCGCGGTGAGGACCAGGCCTCCGGCGATCAGGACGCCGGTTCGCCCCTTGCCGAAGAGCAGTGCGGCGAGGCCGTACATGACCATTTCGACGCTGATCGACCAGCTCACGCCGTTGAAGAAGTTACCCAGCCCGAAGAAGCCGTCGAGCAGGAACGCGGCGCGCAGAGCCATGAACCACGAGTGAGGCTGGTGCAGCACGGGCCGCATCACCAGAAGCTCGGCAATCACGAAGACCGCGATGATCGCGATGTGCAGCGGATATACCCGGCCCCAGCGCAGGAACAAGAACGTCGTGCGCGAAAAGCCTTCGGCCAGGCGCTTCCCGTAGGCGGCGCTGATCACGAAGCCGGAGAGCACGAAGAAGAAGTCGACGAACAGGCGCCCCTGAGCGAACATGTTCAGCGAGGCAATGTAACCGAATGCGCGGCAATGGTGGAACACCACGCCGAGCGCAGCCACCCCCCGCAGTGAATCGAGCGCGACATAGCGGTTCAGCGCCTGGGCGCTCTGGACCCCGCGCACCGCGCCGGAATGGGGCTCCGCGTCAGCCATGCGGCAGAGGATCGCCGGCCCCGGCGCCGTGCACGTGCGCGCGGCCCCGCCCGCGGCATTGCTCGCCCGTCAAAGCTGGTACCCCAACTCGCGCATCGGTTCTGCATAGCCAAATCGGCTGAGCATCCCAAGCGCTTCGGGGGAGAAGTGCGCCTGCCAGCCGCCGACCGAGCCTTCGCGGACGAACGATTTCTCCGCCCCGGCCGGCAGCCCGCGCTCGGCGCGCGCCTTGGCGTTCGCGAAACTGTGGTCCTCGGCAATGGCCTCGGCCCGCGCCAGGCCGATCGGCCGCGCGCCGAGCGCGCTCACGATCCGCACCAGCTCCCCGCCGGTACCGGCCCGGAGCCGCTCGTAACTCGTCTGGACCGTTCCCCGCCGGCCGGCCCAGTTGCGAGCGAACTGCGGCCAGGTGAAGCGGGGCGCCACAGGCGTCGTTGAGATGAATTCGATGAACTGCGGCAGGTTGTCCCTCACCGCGCGATAATCCCCGAACGGACGGCGCTGCTTCATCAGAGCGACCAGATCGCCGTTGCCGAAAATGCGGTCGGCGAACTCGTCGCGGAAGTAGCAGTGGTGGTAGAACGACACGATCACGTCGCGCGGGTCCCGCCACATCACCACCGCCTTCCCGATCAATGCCGGATGGAGGTAATGGCCGTGGACCAGGCTGGGCTCGATCCGCACGAGTTCGTTGCGCCGGAACGGAAGCTGCAAGGCATCCGCCAGCATCTGCGTGAGCCAGGTGCCGCCTGATTTCGGAAACTCGTTGACCACATAGTACGGCACGATCCGGTTGCAGGCGCGCACGAGGAACTTGTTGCGCGCCGTGAATGCGCGGACTTTGAGGACATTGAAGGCGCGCGAGGGCATCGGGCTCACCGGCGGCGCAGGAAAACGAAGAGGTTCTCCCCGCTGAACGGCGCCTTCACGAACTGCAGCGCACGCAGTGCGCGCGCGATCAGGCTGCTGCCGAAATGGTACGACGGCTCGGGCGACCACGAGTAGCTGAAGTTCTCCCACGACTGGGGTGGGAAGTAGCGGTTCAGGGCGCGCCGCGAGTTCAGCCGGTAATAGGCCGGGAACACGTCCTCTTCCTTGCGTGCGCCGTGCTGGATCTTGTCAAGCAGCCGTGCGTGATTGCGATTCGGCACAACGCGGCTGGCAAGGGCGATCAGCGACAGGCTCGCAGGCGTGCGCGCGCAGAACCAGCCGCCGGGTTTGAGCACCCGCGCCGCCTCCGCCGCGAAACTGGCCGGTTCCATCACGTGCTCCAGCACCCAGTCCGATACCACCAGGTCGATGCTCGCGTCCCCGCACGGCAGCTGCTTGCCATCGAACACGTGGCGCTCGTCGACGTACTCGTTGCTGAGCACCGCGGGGTCGACATCGACCCCGATCACCTTCGCGACCTTGCCGCGCAGCATCCGCAGATCCCGGCGGTAGGCGTTGTGATCCTCGAACTGGCAGCCGCGGCCCGCGCCGAGATCGAGCACCACCATCGCCGGCTGAACCAGCGCAGCGATCCGGCCATAGAACTGGATTGTGCCGTCGTCGCGGGTGAAGCCGCCCGCGCCGATCTCAGGATAGATTCCCGCGAGCACATCAGTCATTGTGCGTACCCTCTAGGACGAACGGCGAGGGTTGGGAAGGCTGCAGCGGCCTGCCGCGAGGTGCTCCAGCTCCCGGGCGAAGCGATCGATGATGCGCGATTTGCTCCATCGTTCGGACGCCCGACATTCGGCCTCCGCCGAACAGGCCGAATAAAGCGCTTCATTGACAAGCAGGCGCTCGATCGCCGCCGCCATCGCCGCCGGATCGTCGGGCGCGCAGATGAGCCCGGCTCCTTCGACTTCGCGGGCGAGACCGCGACCCGGCTCCACCCCGGCCACCACCGGACGGCCCGAGGCGAGCATGTTCGCAAGCTTCGAGGGCAGCACGAGGTCGGCGGCGCCGGCGCGCTGCGGCAGGATGTGAACGGTGGCGAGGCTGAGCAGGTCGCCCAGGCGCTCCATCGGCTGGAGATCGTGGAAGCGGACGTTGGCGAGACCGTGGGCGCGCTCCTCCAGCTCGGCGCGGAGCGGGCCGTTGCCGCAGATCACGAAAGTGAGGTCGCCCCGGTCCGCCAGCAGCCGCGCCGCGTCGATGACGGTTTCGATCCCCTGCTTGCGCGTGATGCTGCCCGAATAGAGCGCCACCTGCGGAGCCTCGATGTTCCACTCTTCGCGATAGCTGGAATGCGGCTGCGGACGGATCGCGTCGAGCTCGGCCCAGTTGCGCAGCTCGTAGACAACGTCCGGATCGCGGACGAGCGCGGCGAGCTGGCGGCACATCTCGGGCGAGATGCTGCTGGCACGGTCGAAGCGGCGGAATATCCAGCTCTCGAACCGGCGGGCCAGTCGACTGAGCAATCCTCCCCCGCCGAGCTGCTCGGTGGCAAGCGCCGCGCCGACTTCAAAGTCCTGCACATGAACCCAGCTCGTCGCACCCGCCGCTCGCGCCGCGAGGATCGCCGCCGGCGCGCCGATCAGGGCGGGGGCGACCGTCATCACCACGTCGGGTCGCTCGCGCTCGGCGCGGCGCAGCATAGGTCCTAGCGCTGCGAGGAGGAAGGTGAAGTAATGGACGATCCGCGCCGCCCCTCCGGGATTGCGCGGCACGTAGACCGGACACCGTGTCACCGAGACGCCGCTTTCCTCAGTGTGCGTCCACTTGAGCGGAGAATATCCGGAGTAGAGCTGCCACTGCGGATAGTGCGGATTGGCGCACACGACGGACACCTGATGGCCGAGCTTGGCAAGCGATTCGGCCAGGCCAGCGCTGTAGAGCCCGATTCCCGTGGGCTCGGGCGCGTAATTGAGGCTCAGCAGCAGGAGCCTCAATCGCCCGCATCCAGGAATGCCCGGTAGGCACCGGCAATGCCGGAGGGCAGATGGATCTTCGGCGTCCATCCCATCGCGCGCAGCTTGCCCGAATCCATCAGCTTGCGCGGGGTGCCGTCGGGCTTCGATTCGTCGCGGGTGATTGCTCCGTGGAAGCCCACGGCATCGCACACCAGCCGGGCGAGCTCGGCGATGGTAACGTCGCTGCCGTAACCGACGTTGACATGGCTTTCCCCTGAGTAGTTCCGCAGCAGGAACACGCAGGCGTCGGCAAGATCGTCGACATGGAGAAATTCGCGCAGCGGCGTGCCGCTGCCCCAGATCTCGATACTCTGCGCGCCGGCCATCTTGGCCTCGTGCGCCTTGCGGATAAGCGCGGGCAGCACGTGGCTCGACGCGAGATTGAAGTTGTCGCCGGGGCCGTAGAGATTGGTCGGCATCGCGCTGATGAAGTCGCAGCCGTATTGCCGGCGGTAGGCCTGGCACAGCTTGATCCCGGCGATCTTGGCGACCGCGTACCACTCGTTGGTCGGCTCGAGCGGACCGGTCAGCAGCGCCTCCTCGGCGATCGGCTGCTCGGCGAACTTGGGATAGATGCAGCTCGAACCGAGGAACAGCAGCTTGCTCACCCCGGCTTGCCGCGAGGCCTCGATCAGGTTCGCCTCGATCATCAGGTTGTCGTAGAGGAATTCGGCCGGATAACTGTCGTTGGCGAGAATGCCGCCGACTTTCGCCGCGGCGACGATCACGGTGTCCGGCCGATTGGCGGCGAACCAGTCGCGCACTGCGGCCTGCTCGCGCAAGTCGGTTGCGCGCTCCGCGGTCAGGATCTCACAGTCTTCGCGCGCCAGCCGCCGTACCAGCGCCGCCCCGACCATTCCCTTGTGTCCGGCGACATAGACCCGCTTGCCTGCCAGGTCATACACCTCACGCGTCCTTGGCGATCGGCGCGTCGCGCATCACCTGCATGTCCGCCTCGACCATCTCGCGCACCAGCTCGCGCACGCTGGTTTCTGCGCGCCAGCCGAGCTTCTGGTGCGCCTTGCCGGCGTCGCCGATCAGCAGGTCCACCTCGGTTGGGCGGAAGTAGCGCGGATCGATCTCGACGAGCACGCGCCCGTCACTTTGCGCATAGCCCTTCTCATCGATCCCCTCACCGCGGAACTCCACCGGAATGCCGGCATCCTCGAACGCCCAGCGCACGAAGTCGCGCACTTCGGTGGTGGCGCCGGTAGCGAGCACGTAGTCGTCGGGCTCGTCCTGCTGGAGCATCAGCCACATGCCGCGGGCATATTCCCTGGCGTGCCCCCAGTCGCGCTTCGCATTGAGGTTGCCAAGGTAAAGCCTGTCCTGCCGCCCGAGCGCAATCGCCGCCGCAGCACGGGTGATCTTGCGGGTGACGAACGTCTCGCCCCGCAGCGGGCTTTCGTGGTTGAACAGGATGCCATTCGACGCGTGTATCCCGTACGCCTCGCGGTAGTTCACCGTGATCCAGTAGGCGTAGAGCTTGGCCACGCCGTAGGGGCTGCGCGGATAGAACGGGGTGGTTTCGCGCTGGGGCACTTCCTGCACCAGTCCATAGAGCTCGCTGGTCGAGGCCTGGTAGAACCGGGTCGTCTTCTCCAGCCCGAGGATGCGGATCGCCTCAAGCAGCCGAAGCGTTCCGACGGCGTCGGCATTGGCGGTGTATTCGGGGGTCTCGAAACTCACCGCGACATGGCTCTGCGCGGCGAGGTTGTAGACCTCGTGCGGCTGCACTTCCTGCATGATGCGGATGAGATTGGTCGAATCCGTGAGGTCGCCATAGTGGAGCGAGAAGCGCTGGTGCGGATCGTGGGGATCCTGGTAGATGTCCTCGATCCGCCCTGTGTTGAACGACGACGAGCGGCGCTTCACCCCGTGCACGTCGTAGCCCTGGTCGAGCAGGAGCTGCGCGAGGTAGGCGCCGTCCTGCCCGGTCACACCGGTGATCAGCGCGCGCTTGCGCTCGCCAGCACCCGTGTTCCCCGCACCCGATCCCTTTTGCATCAGCGAACGAGTACTTCGCAGGCGTGCCAAGGCAAGCGCAAAGTTGCCGCCGAGAGGAGAGCGATTCTCCGCCTTTGGCTTGCCGCCCGTTTCGACGTAAGGATTCTGCCGTGGGCAGTTCTGCGCGGGCATTTCAGACGACGGAGCCGGATTCCCGTCCGTCCGACCCTCGGCGGGTTTCGGTCGTCTGCATCTTTTTCGACGGCGAGGATTTTCTGTCCGAGGCGATCGACAGTGTGCTGCGCCAGAGTTTGACCGACTTCGAGCTCATTCTCGTGGACGACGGTTCGTCCGATACGAGTGGCGCCATCGCGCGCAAATACGCCGATCGCGATCCCGCGCGCACCCGCTTGCTCACCCATCCCGGGTGCGTCAATCGCGGCATGAGCGCCAGCCGCAACCTCGGCTTGGCCCGCGCGGCGGGCGAATTCGTCTGCTTCATCGACGCCGACGACGTTTGGCGTCCCGACAAGCTTCGCGATCAGGTCGAACTGCTCGACGCGCATCCAGAAGCCGGCATGGTCTGCGGCCGCGTCAACTACTGGAGTTCTTGGTCCGGAGGGCTTGACCGGTTGGTCGCGACCGGACCTCGCCGCGGCGGTACGACCACACCGCCATGCACGCTGCTCGAACTCTATCCTCTAGGGACCGATCACGCCCCCTGTCCGTCCGATGTGATGGTGCGCCGGGAGCTGATCGACGCGGTCGGCCGCTTCGAGGAGGAATTCACCGGAATGTTCGAAGACCAGGCGTTTTTCGCAAAGGTCTACCTCGCTGCACCCGTGCTGTTCGTCGGCGATGTCTGGCTGGATTATCGGCAGCACCCGGCGAGCAGCGTCGCGGAGAGTTTCGGCAGCGGAACCTACGCAGCCCACCGGCGCGGGTTTCTCGACTGGCTTGCAGGATATGTGGCTAGCCGCGAGGTTGACCGACGCGGCGAGATCGAAGCCGCCATCGCCCGCGCGCGCCGCGATCTCGAGTGTCCCCTGGCCGCCCGCATCCGGCGGCGGCTGACCGGACGCTAGGCCGCTCGGACAAAGCGCCGAACCGCCTTGCGCAGTAGCTGGATCAGATAAGAGGCACGCGAAGGCACCGCCGGTGTCGAGCGCGCCAGGACCAATGTCTGCCCGCCCACTTTGAAGAGCGCCAAGCCCGCGAGCGCCGCCGCTGCGGATAGATCCTCCGGCTCAAAGCCCCAGCGTTTGCTCGATCCGGGGACGTCGATGCTCCAGCCAAGTCCGACGCGGTCGGTTACCACCTGCCCGCCCGGCGTCAGAATACGGGCGTAAAGCTCGAGCATCGCCAGCAGATGGGTAAGGCAGCAGCAGAACGTGGTGGGGTTGTTGTCGACGATGAAGTCGAACGGTCCTGTCAGGCCCTGGGCGCCGGCGTACTTGTTGTGCAGCAGCACCCGGTATCGGCCGAGCGCAAGGCGGTTGCCGAGTTCCGCTTCAGCGGGGACGACGGTCGTCCCCACGATCTCCGCCGCGCGGGCGTGGAAGCGCTTCGCCAGGCTTGAGTTGCCCGTGCCGACATGAAGGATGCGTTTGCCGGCTAGGTCGAACCGGTCGAGGTAGTCCTCGATCCTCCGCTGGTCGGGCGTGGTATCCTCGCCCGCCCAATTGCGCCAGTCATCGCTGTCCGCGATGCCCGGCTCACTTCGCCCGCACGCGAGCGGCAGCGCGGCAAAGCGAGCGGCATGAAGTTTCTCGAGCGGCGGCATTCAGCGGGCGCCCCTCATTTTGCGCCGCACGCCGGCGATCCCATCGGACGCAAGCACTTCGACCCGCGCCAGCGTGAAGCGATGCTGGCGCCGTGCGCGCCCGTTGGCGAGCGCGAACGCGGCCGCGTAACCTGCATTCCGCACCGCCGCTCGTGCGCGCGCATCGTGCACTCCGTAGGGGTAAGCGTAGAAACGCGGTCGTGGCAGACCGAGCGCGGCGAGGTCGCTGGCCGCTCGCGCCGTTTCCGCCTCCAGGTCGACCGGAGCGAGCCCCGCGAGCTGGCTATGGGTGCGCGAGTGCGCGCCGATCTCGACCCCCGCCGCGGCCAGCGCCCGCAATCCCGCCGCATCGAGGAGCGGCAGGGCACGCGCACCGATCCGCTTGTCCCACTCGTTCTCACCGCCAACCAATGCCGAGACGGCGAACGCGACTGCGGGAACCCGCCGCGGCGCGAGCACCGCGCGCACGGCGGGGAGCAGATCGCGGTAGCAATCGTCGAACGTCAGTAGCACCGGACGCTGCGGCAATGGTTCGCCGCGTTCGAGCCATGCGAGAACCTCGTCCGCGCTGACGAAAGTGTGCCCCTCCGTTCGCAGGTCGTCCATCTGGCTCGCCAGCACTTCGGGCTCCACGCCGTAGTCGCTCAGCACCGGATCGGCAGACAGGTCCGCGATCGCATGGTAGCACAGCACGAGCAACCGGTTGTCCAGCGCCTCGCGCACGCCGGCATGATATTGCACCTGGCGCGCGAGGTAGAACAGCCGCTGGTCCGCACGCGTGCCGCGTCCGGCTACAGCGAGCGCCAGCTTGCTCAACCACCCGGCAAGCAGCGGCGCGTGCGCCAGCGCGCGCGCCAGCAAGCTGACCGAGCGGCGGCGCGCTTGGTTGGCCCCGAAAACCTCCGCCGCGCGCGCGTGGTGCTTGTGCGCCAGCCGGGTGTCGGCATGGCCTGTCTCGCGGCTCCGGCGGAGCAGGACCTCGGGCGTCACCACGTAACGCTGGCGGGTGATGGCGTGCGGGTCGAACACGACCTTGTAGTGCGTTAGCAGACGAATGCCGAAATCGAGGTCTTCGTTGCCGAAGCCGCCGCCGCGGGTGAAGCTCTCGTCGAACCCGCCGAGTGCTTCGAACACCGAGCGGCGGACCGACATCTGCCCGGTCAGGAGATCGTGCAGCTCCAGCTCGCCCCCCGCGGCGAGCCGCGCGCACCGCGCCTCCGCCCACTGGCCGACCCCCTCGCTGAGGAAGCCGGGCGGCGAAAGCGGGTCGAGCGGCAT
>JBQCFR010000208.1:0-5036 GCA_051958885.1 Tsuneonella sp. | reverse complement strand
CGTGCGGACCTGCGCCCACGCCTCGGCCAGCGGCGTGTCGGACGAGACGCCGGCGGCGCCGAAGACCTGCACCGCCCGGTCGAGGACGTACGACGCGGCCCGCGGCGCCGCCACCTTGATCGCGGCGATCTCGGTACGGGCCTGACTGGCGCCGACGGGGTCGATCAGCCACGCCGTCTTCAGCACGAGCAGGCGCGCCTGCTCAATCGCCAGGCGGGACTCGGCGATCCACTCCTGCACGACGCCGTGCTGGGCGATGGGCCGGCCGAAGGTCGAGCGCGAGGCGGCGCGGGCCACCATCAGCTCCAGGGCCCGTTCGGCGACACCGAGCGCGCGCATGCAGTGATGGATGCGCCCCGGCCCGAGGCGGCCTTGGGCGATTTCGAAGCCGCGGCCTTCGCCCAGGATCATGTTGCTTGCCGGCACGCGCACGTCCTTCAGCTCGATCTCCATGTGGCCGTGCGGGGAATCGTCATAGCCGAACACCGGCAGGAAGCGCTTGATGTTGACCCCTAGGGTATCGAGCGGAACGATGATCTGCGACTGCTGCTGGTGGCGCTTGGCCTCGAAGTCGGTCTTGCCCATGACGATGGCGACCTTGCAGCGCGGGTCGCCGGCGCCCGAGCTCCACCACTTGGTGCCGTTGATCACATAGTGATCGCCGTCGCGGATCATGCGAGTTTCGATGTTGGTCGCATCCGAGGATGCCACCTGCGGCTCTGTCATCAGGAAGGCGCTGCGAATCTCGCCCTC
Source organism: Tsuneonella sp. (assembly GCA_051958885.1). Taxonomy (GTDB): domain Bacteria; phylum Pseudomonadota; class Alphaproteobacteria; order Sphingomonadales; family Sphingomonadaceae; genus Tsuneonella. The sequence continues at coordinate 4,283 of JBQCFR010000208.1, read as the reverse complement.
CATCAGCGGCCGCAGCCACTCTTCCTTCTGCTCGCGGGTGCCGTAGCGGTGGAAGACTTCCATGTTGCCGGTGTCGGGAGCGGAGCAGTTGAACACCTCGCTCGCCCAGCCGATGCGGCCCATCTCCTCGGCGCAAAGCGCGTATTCGAGGTTGGTCAGGCCCGGTCCATCGAATTCGAACGAGTCGTCGACATGCGGACGGCCGCTCTGCGGCGGCATGAACAGGTTCCAGATGCCCTGGGCCTTGGCGCGCGCCTTTTCCTCTTCGAGCACGGGGTTGATGCCCCAGCGATCCGCCTCGTGCGCAGCACGGTATTCGTCGGTGCGCGGGCGCACGTGGCTGTCGATGAAGTGACGAACCCGGTCGCGCCAGTGCTTCTGCCGGTCCGTCGGTTCGAAATCCATGCGTTACGTCCCTTCTCGCCTGCTATCCGTTTCGATTCGAGACCGTGGCAGAGCCGAAGCAGCGCGCCAAGCCCTCGCTTTGCCTAGGGATGCTGCCCCGTCGCATCGGGGTCGAGCCGAGCCGCATCGTTCAGCATCGCGAGCCGCGCCTCGTGCTGTTCGCGGGTGATCGGGAAGCGGCGAACGATCAGCACCACCAGGATCGCCAGCGCGGCGACGCAGCCGACGTATGCGAGCGCCATCGTATCGATGACCTCGGGCGCGACGTGCCCCGGCTTGGCGTTGGCCGGCATGCCCGACAGGCTGAGCAGGAACCCGGTGATGAAGATGCCCACGCCCGTCGCGCACTTGGCGGCGAAAAAGGCGCCGGCGGCAAACGTCCCTTCCGAGCGGCGCCCGGTCTGCTCTTCCGACGCCTCGACCACGTCCGCGACCATCGAGGATAGCGAGATCGAACTCACCACCGAGAACATGTTCGAGAAGAACGTAGCGGTGAACATCCCCGCCAGACACGGGAACGATCCGTCCGGCCACCACAAGCCGAAATGGCGCAAGGTGAGCGGGGTGATCCAGCACAGCATGCCGGCGAGCGCGGTGTAGATCGCCGTCTCGCGCTTGCCCCACAGCTTCTGGAGGAGTCCCACCACCAGGAAGCTGCCCACCACGCTGCAAAACAGCAGCACCGGGTAAAGCTGCAGCGCGAGCGGGGGAAAGCGCCAGACGAACAGGTAGAGATAGTTCGAGATCGAGAACGTGATGCCCTGACTGGTGATCCCCGCGCCGATCGCCAGCATGAGCACCACGAACGCCGGATGACCGAGGCTCTCGCGTATCTCCGAGAACGCGCCCTTCGAGGGCGGGCGCGCCGGCGGGCGGTGCGCGACCCACTTGTGCTGCCCGGCCGCGGACAGCAGCACCGCGACGACCATCAGGATCGCACCAGCGATGCCGTATTGCTGGTACCCCTCGCGCGCCAGCATCGCCCGCGGGAGGAACACTCCGTAGGCGAGCAGCAGCATCAGCAGCCCGCCGCCCCACGCGTAGAGATAGCGCAGCCTCGTGAGGCGGGTGCGCTCGTCGTAGTCGCGGGTGATCTCCGCGACGAGCGCGGAGGAGGGCACCTCGCAGCAGGCGACCGACGCGCGCACCGCGATTGCGGAGAACAGCAGGACGGGGAAGCTGGCCGCCCCGACCGGCGACCATAGCAGCACCCAGAATATCCCGAGCGGCACGGGCGCGAGGTAGAGGAACGGCAGACGCCGCCCCCAGCGCGTGTCGATCCGGTCGCTGATATGGCCCACGATCGGGTCGATCAGCCCGTCGAACACCAGCGCGATCAGCAGCGCAAGGCTGACCAGTCGCGCGTCCATTCCCAGCACCTGGTTGTAGAACAGCAGCAGGAAGGTCGAGAACCCGTTGTCCTTGATCCCGTAGGCCATCCCGCCGAGACCGTTCGCGAGCGCCAGCCGGGTGGGGACCCGGCCCTCGATCGGAGTCATTGCGCGGGCTGACCCTTGGCCTGTTCCTCCAGCGCCTGCAGCGCACCCCACAGGCCCGGCTCCTCCGGATCCCAGGTGTAGCGCGGGCCGACCGTCAGCCCGCCGTCGACCATCAGCGAGATGCCGTTGACGAACCCACCGGCCTCGCTCGCGAGGTAGGCGCAGGCCTCCGCGATGTCCTCGGGCTGCCCGCCGCGCTTCACCGGCTGCGAGTTGGAGGACATCTGCGCGATGTGCACCTTGGCCATCGTCTTCGCCTCCTCGGGTATCTCGAGCGACGAGGTGAAGATGTTGGTGTTGATGAAGCCCGGCTGGATCGCGTTGACCCGGATGCCGTGCGGCGCGAGGTCGGCTGCGGCGACCTTGGTCAGCGCCAGGACTGAGCTCTTGGCCACGGCATAGGCAGTCGGCGAATAGCCCGGCCCGGTGGCCGCGACGCTGGACACGTTGACGATCGAGGCGTTCGGGCGGCCCTTCATGTAGGGCACGGCGTAGCGCATGCCGAACGCGACCGAGCGCACCAGCAGGTCGAAGGTGCGGTCCCATTCGTCCGGTTCGATCTCGTCGATCTTGGGACGCGCGCCGCCGGCGCCGGCATTGTTGAACACCACGTCGATCCCGCCGGTCTCGCTGCCCGCCCGGTCCATCAGCGCCTTGATATCGGCCGTCGAGGTAACGTCGCAGCGCTGGAAGCGCACTTCGCCGTCAGTCGATTCGGCGAGCGCCTGGCCGCCCGCTTCGTCGAGGTCGGCCGCGTAGACGCGGGCGCCTTCGCGCGCGAACAGCCGGGTCGCGGCAGCGCCGATCCCCGATGCGGCGCCTGTGATGACCACCGTCTTGCCGGCGAATCGCATGGGCATATCCTCTCTCGTTCTTATTCGCTCAGCTTACGTAAGCGTAAGCCCGCGTCAACGCGCGTCGCGCTGACGTTACGGCATCGCCGCCCGCCGTCTGCGCTCTTGCAGGAGGCCAGGGAAACGCCTTAACGTTTGCGTCAACCAAGCGATACGCGAAGAGAGGATTCGCCATGTCAGACCTCGACCAGTTCCGCGCTGAGACGCGCGCCTGGCTGGAAGCCAACTGCCCTCCCGAGATGCGCGAGCCGGTGCGCGACGAGGAAGACGTCTACTGGGGCGGCCGCAACGCCAGCTTCAAGAACGAGGCGCAAAAGGCCTGGTTCGAAGCCTGCCGCGACAAGGGCTACACGGTCCCCGCCTGGCCCAAGGAATACGGCGGCGCCGGCCTCTCACCCGCCGAGGCGAAAGTGCTGCGCGAGGAAATGGCGCGCATCGGCGCGCGTCCGCCGCTGTCGAGCTTCGGCATCTGGATGCTCGGTCCGGCGCTGCTGCACTTCGGCACCGAGGGGCAGAAGAAGCACTTCCTGAACCAGATTGCCCGCGGCGAGATTCGCTGGTGCCAGGGTTATTCGGAGCCGGGCAGCGGTTCGGACCTCGTCAGCTTGCAGACCTTCGGCGAGGACAAGGGCGATCACTGGGTCGTCAACGGCCAGAAGATATGGACCAGCTACGCCGACAAGGCCGACTGGATCTTCTGCCTCGTCCGCACGGACAAGGAGAATAAGTACCAGGGCATCACGTTCATGTTGTTCGACATGGCGAACCAGGGCGTGTCGACCAAGCCGATCAAGCTGATCAGCGGCAACAGCCCGTTCTGCGAGACGTTCTTCGACGACGTGACGGTGCCCAAGAGCTACGGCGAGGACATCCCCGGCTACGTCGGCCAGATCAACCGCGGCTGGGATGTCGCCAAGTACCTGCTCGGCCATGAGCGCGAGATGATCTCGGGCGCGGACAGCTCGGAACGCGGCGCGGGCATCGGGGCGGCCATGACGCGCGTCGCGGGCGGGCTCGACCCCGTCCTTCGCGCCGAGATCGCGCTGTTCGACGTCGATGCGCTGGCCTACTCGGCGATGGGCGAGAAGTTCCTCGACGAGATCAAGGTCGGCAAGGCGCACCCGGCGCAGCCGAACATGATGAAGTACGCCGGCACCGAGCTCAACAAGCGCCGCCATGAGCTGATGATGGCGGCGGGCGGCTCGAGCGCGCGCGAGTGGGACAGCGAGGAGACCCGCGGCGGTGCCGCCGCGCGGAGCTGGCTGCGGACCAAAGCCAACTCGATCGAGGGTGGCACCAGCGAGGTCATGCTAGGCGTGATCGCCAAGCGCATCCTCGAGCTGCCGGGGGCCTGAACAAAACAACAGCCGTTCGTCCTGAGGACGGGTGAAGACGCAGTCTGAACCCTGTCTCGAAGGACCAGCACGGCGCCACAGGTCCTTCGAGACGCTCGGCCGCTGGCCTCGCTCCTCAGGACGAACGGATGGGAGCTAGAATGCCGCTTTATCACGACGACGATCAGGCG
>JBQCFR010000207.1:0-23328 GCA_051958885.1 Tsuneonella sp. | reverse complement strand
GGACGCACGGCTCAAGCTCGACCTCATCACCGACCACCTTGCGGGCAAGGAGATGGAGGTCGGCCGTTTCTATCAGCGCTCCGGCCAGTGGCTGGCGGCGACCTATCGCTTCCGCGAAGTCGTCGACAAATATCAGACCTCCAGCCACACGCCGGAGGCACTCGAACGGCTGGTCGAATGCTATCTTGCGCTCGGCGTCCCTGACGAGGCGCACAAGGCGGCGGCGGTGCTCGGCGCCAACTACAACGGCTCCTATTGGTACAAGCAGTCTTTGAAGCTGATGGACTCGGAGCAGCGGCACACTCAGCCGCGGACGGCTTCACGCAAGTGAGCCCGGCGGAGCTGGTCCTCAGATGCTGAGGCAGCTCTCGATCAACAATGTCGTCCTCGTCGAACGGCTCGACCTCGAGTTCGAGCCGGGGCTCGGCGTGCTGACCGGCGAAACCGGCGCGGGCAAGTCGATCCTGCTCGATGCGCTCGGGCTGGTGCTCGGCGCTCGCGGCGACAGCGCGCTGGTGCGGAGCGGCGAAGAGCAGGCGAGCGTCACGGCGACGTTCGAGTTCTCACGTCTGCCTCCCGCGCTGGCCGAAGCGTTCGCTGAAGCGGACATTGAGATCGAGCGCGGCGAGCCGCTGATCCTGCGCCGCCGGCTCAAGGCCGATGGCGGCAGCCGCGCGTTCGTCAACGATCAGCCGGTCAGCGTCGCGCTGCTGCGCGAGATCGGCCCGGCGCTGGTCGAGGTCCACGGGCAGCATGACGATCGCGGGCTGATCAACCCGCGCGGGCATCGCACGTTGCTCGACCGCTTTGCCGGGGGAGACACGGCGGGTGTGGCCGCTGCATGGACCACCTGGCGCGCGGCCGAGGATCGACTCGCCGCCGCGCGCGAGAAGGTCGAGACGGCGCAGGCCGACCAGGATTTGCTGCTGGCGCACCTCGCCGAACTGACCGCGCTCGAACCGCAGGCCGGCGAGGAAGCGCGGCTCGCCGACGTGCGCGCATCGCTGCAGAAGGGCGAGCGGTTGTCGGGCGATCTCGAGGAATTGCGCCACTTGTGGGAGGGCTCCGATTCGCCCCTCGCCAGCTTGCGGGTGGCGGCCCGCAGGCTCGACCGGATCGCGCCCGAGCACCCTTTGCTCGGCGAGGCGCTAGCGGCGCTCGACCGCGCGGTGATCGAGGCGGGGGAGGCCGAGGAGCGGCTCGAGGCGGCGGCCGAGGCGCTGATCCACGATCCGCAGGAACTCGAACGGGCCGAGACCCGGCTGTTCGACTTGCGTGCGATCGCCCGCAAGCATCGCTGCGAGGTCGACGAACTGCCCGCGAAGATGCGCGAGTTCCGCGCCGCGCTGGATGCGATCGAAGGCGGTGAGGCGGAGCTCGATGCGCTGGCCGCAGCCGCACGCGAGGCCGGGGCGGCTTACCGCGAGCGGGCGGAGGCTTTACATGCGGCACGCGTGGCAGCGGCGGAGAAGCTCGACGCGGCGGTCGCCGCCGAACTCGCGCCGCTCAAGCTCGATGCGGCGCGGTTCCGCACTGCGGTCGAGCCGCTGCCGGAGGAGCGCTGGGGCCCTACTGGATGCGATGCGGTGGAATTTCTCATCGCCACCAACCCGGGTGCCGAGTTCGCGCCGCTCAACAAGATCGCCAGCGGCGGTGAGCTCAGCCGATTTATCCTCGCTCTCAAGGTCGCACTCGCGGAGAAGGGCGGGGCGGCGACGATGGTGTTCGACGAGATCGACCGCGGCGTGGGCGGCGCGGTGGCGAGCGCGATCGGCGAACGGCTCGCGCGGCTTGCCGACGGGGCGCAAGTCCTCGTCGTCACGCACTCGCCGCAAGTCGCGGCGCGCGGCGACATGCATTACATGATTCACAAGTCGAGCGAGGGCACCGTCACGCGCACCTCGGTCGCCCTGCTCGACGAGGCGGGCCGGCAGGAGGAGATCGCGCGAATGCTCTCGGGTGCCGAGATCACCGACGAGGCCCGCGCACAAGCGGATCGCCTCTTGGAGCGCGTGTGATGAGGCTGGCGTGTGGCCGGTGAGCGTGTCCTCGCCGCCGCTTTGGCGCTTGCGCTCGCGGCGGGATGCGCCATGAGCGCGCCCGCTCCCGCGCAGACCAGCGCTGCCGGCGACATGTTCGGCGCCGACATGAATCTGGCGCCATCGAAGCCCGATGCGGTGCTGCGCTACGCCGATCACCCGCGCGAGGTCGCCGAGCTGCGGCTGCCGAAGGGGAAAGGTCCGTTCCCGCTGGCGGTGATCTTCCACGGCGGGTGCTGGAAGACCGGGATCGCCAACCAGGCCTACATGAGCCCGCTCGCCACGCGCTGGCAGCAGCTCGGCGTGGCGAGCCGCAATGTCGATTACCGCGAGGTGGGTGATGGTGGCGGGTGGCCGGGCTCGTTCGAGGACTGGGCTGCGGCAGCTAAACTGATCGACGAAGTCGCCGCCCAGTATCCGATCGACCGCACGCGCGTGACCCTCGTGGGCCATTCGGCAGGCGCGCTGCCGGCGCTGTGGCTCGCCGAGTCGCAGGGCGCAGATGGCCCGGTTGGGCAGCGCGATGCAACGCGGGCACGCGCGGCGATCGTGTTCGATGGTCCTGCCGATGTCGGGCTAGAACAGCCCGCGTTCGACGCGCTTTGCGAGTTTTCCTCCGTTGCGCCGTTTATGGGCGGGCTTCCGGCAGACCAGGCGGCGCGCTTTGCCGCGATCGCGCCTGCGAAGCACGCGCCGGCGCTCAAGCACGTGCTGTTCGTCAACGCCGTGCTCCCGGCGCCGCCGGCAGCTGCGCAAACGGCGATCCGCGCGGGCGGGGCAAGCGTGAAGGTCGTCGAGAACCCCGGCGCGAGTCACTTCGAAATCCTCACCCCCGGCACCGCTACTTACCGCAAGCTGGAGCCCGCGCTGCTCAAGGTCCTGCGCGGCCAATGACCGCTGCGGAACTGTCCGAAGCCGAAGCGGCGAACGAGTTGATGCGGCTCGCGCGTGCGATTGCGCACCACAACCGGCTTTACCATGCCGAGGACGCGCCCGAGATCAGCGACGCCGAGTACGACGCGCTTGTGCGCCGCAATGGCGAGCTCGAGGCGGCCTTCCCGCACGTCGTGCGCGCCGATTCGCCGTCGCGCGCGGTCGGGCACGAAATCGCCGCCTCGCCGCTGTCGAAAGTGCCGCACGCGGTGCGGATGATGAGCCTCGACAACGCGTTCACGGATGCGGAGGTCGTCGACTTCGCGGCGCGCGTCCGGCGGTTCCTCAATCTCGGCGAAGATGTGCCGGTCGCGTTCACCGCGGAGGACAAGATCGACGGTCTGTCATGCTCGCTGCGCTACGAGGACGGCGCGCTGGTGGTCGCGGCCACGCGGGGTGACGGGCAAGTCGGCGAGAATGTCACCGCGAACGTCGCCTACATCCCGGACATTCCGCAGCAGCTGGAGGGCGCGGCACCTGCGGTGTTCGAGGTGCGCGGCGAAGTTTACATGGAAAAGCAGGCGTTTGCCGCACTCAATGCTGCGCAGCAAGCGAAGGACGATCGGCTGTTCGCCAACCCCCGCAACGCGGCTGCGGGATCGCTGCGGCAGAAGGACGCGAGCGTCACCGCCGCACGCCCGCTGCGGTTCCTCGCGCATGGCTGGGGCGCGGCATCGGACCTCCCCGCCGACACGCAAATGGGCATGATGCTGCGTATCGCCGAATGGGGCTTTCCGGTCTCGCCCGATCTCACGCTGTGCCATTCGCTCGAGGACATGCTGCGGCACTACCGCGGCATCGCCGAGCGGCGCGCGGGGTTGCCCTACGACATCGACGGCGTGGTCTACAAAGTCGACCGGCTCGACTGGCAGCTGCGCCTGGGGTTCGTCGCCAAGGCGCCGCGCTGGGCGCTGGCGCACAAGTTCCCCGCCGAGCGCGCCGAGACGACGCTGGAGAAGATCGACATCCAGGTCGGCCGGACCGGCAAGCTGACGCCCGTCGGGCGGCTCGCCCCGGTGCTGGTGGGCGGGGTGACGGTGGTGAACGTGACGCTCCACAACCGCGACGAGATCGCCCGGCTGGCCTTGCGCGAAGGCGACCGCGTGCTGATCCAGCGCGCCGGCGACGTGATCCCGCAAGTGGTCGAGAACCTCACCCGCAACGAGCCCCGCGCGCCGTACCTCTTCCCCGCCGAATGCCCGGTCTGCGGCAGCGACGCGGTGGCAGAGGAAGGCGAGGTTGACGTGCGTTGCACCGGCGGGCTGGTGTGCCAGGCGCAGCAGTTCGAGCGGCTGCGTCATCTTGTCAGCCGCGGGGCGCTCGACATCGAAGGGCTGGGCGAGAAGACCATCGCCGAGTTCATGGAGCTCGGTTGGCTCGCGAAAGGCCCGGGCGACATCTTCCGGCTAGCGCAGCACCGCGGCGAGCTGCTCGGTCGCGAGGGATGGCAGGGCAAGTCTGTGGATAACTTGTTGGCAGCCATCGAGGCGAAGCGCGCGCCCGATGCCGCGCGGCTGCTGTTCGGCCTCGGCATCCGTCACGTCGGCGCGGTGACCGCGCGCGATCTGCTCAAGCACTTCCACACACTTCCCGCGCTGCGCGAGGCTGCCGAACGGGCGAATGCCGGCGATGCCGAGGCCGCGGGCGAACTGACCAGCATCGAAGGGGTCGGACCGGTGGTCGTCGAAGCATTGGGCGATTTCTTCCACGAAGAGCACAACCAGGCCGTGTGGGACGATCTGCTGCACGAGGTTTCGCCGCCGCGCTACGAGGTGCAAACCAAGGCGAGCGCCGTCAGCGGCAAGACCGTGGTGTTCACCGGCAAGCTCGAGACGATGAGCCGCGACGAGGCGAAGGCGCAGGCCGAGCGGCTCGGCGCCAAGGCGGCGGGGTCGGTGAGCGCGAAGACCGACCTGATCGTCGCCGGGCCGGGCGCCGGCAGCAAGCTCAAGAAAGCCGCCGAGCTGGGGATCGAAGTGATTGACGAGGCCGCCTGGGCCGAGATCGTGCACGCGGCGGGTTAGTGTGAACCACCTGTAACCGCCCTCGGTTGTTGTCGAGCGAAGTGGAGACACGCTCGCTTGGCGCGCGGTGTCTCGACTGCGGAATGCATCTTCCGCGCGACACGAACGAAGGTGGTTCGATGGACCTCTAGTCCGCGGTGTAGCTCGGGCGGCGCTTCTCGAGGAAGGCCTGCATGCCTTCGCGGAAGTTCGGGCTCGCCGCGGTCATCAGCTGGTTGCGGTTCTCGATCGCCATCGCCGCCTCCAAGCCGGCGGCGTCGACGGCGAGGTTCAGCCCTTCCTTGGTCATCCGCAGCCCCATCGGCGAGGCGGCGAGGAGGTCGTCGATCCACGGCTGCGCGGCCTCTTCGAGCCGGTCGTCTGGCACCACCTCGGCCACCAGGTTCGCGGCGAGCGCGCGCTGCGCGCCGATGAACCGTCCGGTCAGCATCAGCTCGCTGGCGAGCGACTGGCCCACGAGGCGCGGCAGGAAATAGCTCACCCCCATGTCGCAGCTCGACAGGCCGAGCTTGATGAAAGCGGCATTCATCCGGGCGCTCTCACCGGCGAGGCGAATGTCGGCAGCGAGCGCAAACGCGAATCCCCCGCCGCAGGCCGCGCCGTGGACCAGCGCGAGGATCGGCTGCGGGCACCGGCGCATCTTGATATAGACGTCGGCAAGGAAGCCCTGAAAGCCGAACCCGCCGCCGAATGGAATCTGCGCGCGCTCGTCCCCGTGCCGTTCCTTGATGTCGAGCCCGGCGCAGAACGCCTTGCCCGCGCCGCGCATCACCACCAGGCGGACGTTCCGGTCGTTGTAGAGCCCGCCGAAATACGCGTTGAGCTCCTCGACCATCTTGAGCGTAATCGCATTGAGCGAGTCCGGACGGTTGAGTGTGAGCCACTCGACATCGCCGCGCCGTTCGACCTGCAGGGTTTGGTATCCCATCACGTTCTCCCAATCAGCGCGCCGCGCGCCGGCGCAGCCAGAGGATCGACCAGTCGCCGTTCACCCGCCTTGCGGCAATCCGGAAGCCAGCCCGGCGATAGGCCCGCCGCACCGCCGGCTCCTGCGTTTCGAGCAGGCCGGCAAGCAGCACGCTGCCCCCCGGGGAGACTGCGGCAGCGAAGTCCCCTGCCAGCTCGATCAAGGGCGCAGCGAGAATGTTGGCGATCAGCAGGTCGTAGGGTCCGCGGACGCGCAGCAGCGGATCGTCCACGCCGGCGGCGATAGCCATCGTCAGCTCGCCGCGGCCGGCGCCCAGCGGCACGGCGTTGAGCGCCGCATTGCTCTCGATCACCTCGGCGCACACCGCGTCGATGTCGCTCGCGGTCGCCAGCGCGCGGGGCCACAGCGCGAGCGCGGCGAAGGCGAGCAGCCCGGTCCCCGTCCCGATGTCGGCTAGATTGCGCACGAGCACGCCGCGCCGCTTCATCGCATCGAGCATCGCCAGGCAGCCCGCGGTGGTCGCGTGCTGGCCGGTGCCGAATGCCTGGCTCGCCGGAATTGCGAAGTCGACCACGCCTCGCTCGCTGGCACGCGGCAGATCGGGCGTGCGCACATGGAAGCGGCCGGACCGGATCGGCTCGAAGCCGTGCTGGCTCTGCGCGACCCAATCGGCGTCGGGCAGCTTCTCTGCGGCGAGACTCGGCGCATCGCCCGCAAACAGCGCCGCGATCATCGCCCGGTCAGCGCGGCTGGGCCGTCTCGGGAAATAGGCGTCGAGCCGCCACTCGTCGGGCCGATCGTCGGCGAGTTCGAAGCCGGTGAGAACGACCTCCGGATCCCACCCCTGCGCCTCTTCCTGCGCCACCAGCGCGCCGCGGATCGTCTCGCGGTCCGCGAAGGCGGTGAGCGTCCAGCTATCCGCCATTGCGCTCTTTCGCTAAGCGCTCGTCGAGACGCGCGGAGATCTTCGCCGCATACTCGCGGCAATCATGCCGTCCCGCCATGGCCAGGCCCCAGGTGCGCAAGCGATCCCGCATCCCGCTTGCCGATGGATGCGGGGTGATCAGCAGGCACCGGTCGAGCGCGGCGATCTTCGCGAGCCCGGCGCGAAACGCCGCCAGCAACTCGGGATGATCGCTGAAGCGGTAATCGTCGGCGCTGATCGGATTGAGGCTGTCCGCGTAGACAATCCGCTTCGATACGTCTTGGCTGGCGTCCTCCCACGTCCAACTCGTCGCCCCGAGCGTGTGGCCGGGGGTGAAGAGCGGGGTGAATTCGCGATCCGATGAGAGTTGCGGGCGCTCCTGATCGAGCACCACGACCGGTCCGGTCACCGCCGGGAAGGGCGGATGTCCCGAATGGGCTTGCGGATCGCTTCGCGAGACCTTGCCGCTCCTCAGCACGTCCGCCGCCTCTCGCGTGGCGACGATCGTCGCGCCGGTGGCCGCTTGCAGGCGCGCCATTCCGCCGACGTGATCGAAGTGCTCGTGGCTCATCAGGATCGTCTTCACGTCGCGCGGATCGAAGCCGAGCTGGCGGATGTTGGCGAGGACTACCTGGGCGCCCTTGTCCGTGCCGCTGTCGATCAGCGTGTGCCCCTCCGGCCCCACGACCAGGACCGAAGTGATCCCGCAAGTGCCGACGTAGTACGTGTGCGCGGCGATACGGTATGGGGGGCCTGGCTTGTCCCAGTCGTCGTCGTCCTGACACGCGGCTGCCCACGCGAGCGGGCTGTGCTCGGCCGGCGCAGCCGATCGAGGCCCAACGCACGCGGCGAGGCACAGCGTCGCGGCGAGTGCTCTAGCGAACATAGCTGGCTCCATTGGCGTCGAGCGTCGCCCCGGTCATGCTCGCGGGCGCGTCCAGCGCGCACCACACGATGATCTCGGCGATCTCCTCCGGCGTCGCCACCCGGCCGAGCGGAATGTCGCGCAGCAGGTCGGCCCCGCCGCGGCTCGCGAGATAGTCGCCCGCCATCGCGGTGTCGGTGAACCCGGGCGTGATCGCGAAGCTCAGAATGTCCTGCGCCGCGTAGGCGCGCGCGACGGTCTTGTGGAGCGCCAGCATCCCACCCTTGGCGGCAGCATAGTGCCAGTGCGCCGGGCTGTCGCCGCGGTGGGCCGCTCGGCTCGCGACGTGGACGATGCGTCCGCCGATGCCGCGCTCTAGCCAGTTTCGCACCGCGAAGCGGCTGAGCTGCGCCGCCGCGGTGAGGTTGATCCGCAGCGTGTCCTCCCACGCGTCGAGCCATTCTATATCCGAGCTGTCGAGCGGGCTGGCGGCGAACAGGCCGGCATTGTTGATCAGCACGTCGATTTCGCCGCCGCTTCGCTCGAGCGCCTGCTCCCACAGCATCTGCGGCGCCTGCGGGTCGGAGAAGTCCGCCGCGAGAGTGTCGTCCTCCCGTGGCGACGTTGCGTGACCGATCACGCGCACGCCGCGCGCCTCGAGCGCTTGGCGCGTAGCGGCGCCGATTCCGCGGCTCGATCCGGTGAGAAGTATCGTGGGCATCGGCGCCCTATCGGCAACTTGGCGGCGCAAGTCGAGCGCCGCCTTGAGGCCCCGGGCGCTTGCACGCGGTGCGGGTTGCGCTAAGGGGAAAAGACTTTCGTACGAAGGGGGAACCTGTCCATGGCCGAGCGCCCGCTATCGCCCCATCTCTTCGATGGGATGCGGATCCACTACAAGTGGGGCCCGCACATGCTGGTCTCGATCCTTCACCGGGTGACCGGCCAGGGTCTCTCGTTCGTCGGCGTTCCGGTGCTGCTGTGGTGGCTGGGCGCGCTCGTCGCCGGGCCGGGGGCATACGCGAAGTTCATCGACATCGCCGACTCGCCGATCGGCTACGTCGTCCTGATCGGGCTGAGCTGGGCATTCTTCACCCACCTGTGCTCCGGCCTGCGGCACTTCGTGCTCGACGTGGGCGCGAACTACGAACTCGGCAGCAACAAGCGCGGCTCGCTCGCTTCGATGGTGATCGGCCTCCTTCTGACGCTCGGCTTCTGGGCCGTGCTCATCCTGCGCTAAGGACAAGCGGCATGGCACACCTGACAGATCCCCACGACTTCAAGGGTACCGAGCTGGGGCGCGTGCGCGGGCTTGGCTCGCGCCATCACGGCGCCGGCGAGTGGCTGCTGATGCGCTACACCTCGGTGGCGGTGCTGGTGACGAGCGTATTCCTGCTCGTCTCGCTTCTGCTGCTGCCCGATTTCTCGTTCGCCACCGTGCGCTCGTGGATGTCCGGCGTAGTGCCGGCGGTGGCGATGGCGCTGCTGGTGATCTCGCTGCTGTGGCATACCAAGCTCGGGGTGGCGGAGCTGATCGGCGACTACGTGCACGAGCACGCCAACAAGTTTGCCGCGATCCTGGCGCTCAACCTGGTGACCTTCGGCGCCGCGGCGTTCGGGCTGTTCTGCCTCGCCCGGCTCGCATTCGGGCAGGAGGCAGGCTGATGGCGTTCGAAGCCTACAAGATCGTCGATCATACCTACGACGTGGTCGTGGTCGGCGCCGGCGGATCGGGTCTGCGCGCGACGATGGGCGCAGCGGAAGCGGGCCTGCGCACCGCGTGCGTGACCAAGGTCTTTCCCACCCGCAGCCACACCGTGGCCGCGCAGGGCGGGATCGCCGCCAGCCTGGGCAACAACACGCCCGACCATTGGCAGTGGCACATGTACGACACCGTCAAGGGCTCCGACTGGCTGGGCGACCAGGACGCGATCGAGTACATGGTGCGCGAGGCGCCGCAGGCGGTCTACGAGCTCGAGCACGCCGGCGTGCCGTTCTCGCGCAACGACAACGGTACGATCTACCAGCGCCCGTTCGGCGGCCACATGCAGAACATGGGCGAAGGCCCGCCGGTGCAGCGCACTTGCGCCGCGGCCGACCGCACGGGGCACGCGATGCTCCACGCGCTCTACCAGCAGAGCCTCAAGTACGACGCGGACTTCTTCATCGAATACTTCGCGATCGACCTGATCATGGAGGACGGCCCGAACGGCAAGGTGTGCCGCGGGGTGATCGCCATGTGCCTGGATGACGGAACGATTCACCGCTTCCGCAGCCACTCGGTGGTGCTGGCGACCGGCGGCTATGGCCGATGCTATTACACCGCGACCAGCGCTCACACCTGCACCGGTGATGGCGGCGGGATGGTGCTGCGCGCCGGGCTGCCGCTGCAGGACATGGAGTTCGTCCAGTTCCACCCGACCGGCATCTACGGCGCCGGCGTGCTGATCACCGAAGGCGCGCGCGGCGAGGGCGGATATCTCACCAACTCGGAAGGCGAGCGGTTCATGGAACGCTACGCCCCGAGCGCGAAGGATCTCGCGAGCCGCGACGTCGTCAGCCGCTCGATGGCCCTCGAAATTCGCGAAGGGCGCGGCGTGGGCCCGAACAAGGACCACATCTGGCTGCACCTCGACCACATCGATCCCAAGGTGCTCGCCGAGCGGCTGCCGGGGATCACCGAAAGCGGCAAGATCTTCGCCGGCGTCGACCTGACGCGGCAACCACTGCCGGTTGTGCCGACGGTGCACTACAACATGGGCGGCATCCCGACGAACTATCACGGCGAGGTCGTGACGATCGGCGCCGACGGAAATCCGGAAACCGTGGTGCCCGGCCTGTTCGCGGTGGGCGAGGCGGCGTGCGTCTCGGTTCACGGGGCGAACCGCCTGGGCTCGAACTCGCTGATCGACCTCGTGGTGTTCGGCCGCGCGGCCGGTCACCGGCTCAAGGACGTCGTCAAGCCGGGCGCCCCGCACGACGCGCTGCCCAAGGATAGCGCCGATTTCGCGCTCGGCCGGCTCGATCACTTCCGCAACGCCAGCGGCGGCTCGTCCACAGCGGCCAGTCGCGCCGAGATGCAGCGCGCGATGAGCAAGCACGCCGCGGTGTTCCGTACCGACGAACTGATGGCGGAAGGCATCGACGTCCTCGCGCAGACCTATCAGCGAATGAACGACATCTCGGTGACCGACCGCTCGCTAATCTGGAACAGCGATCTGATCGAAACGCTCGAACTCGACAACCTCATCGCGCAGGCGAGCGTGACGATGACCAGCGCGCACAACCGCAAGGAAAGCCGCGGCGCCCACGCGCACGAGGATTATCCCGAACGCGACGACGCGAACTGGATGAAGCACACCGCGACCTGGTTCGACGGGTGGGGCGGCAAGGGCGGCGCGATGAAGATCGATTACCGCCCGGTCCACGAATACACGCTCACCGACGACGTCGAGTACATAAAACCGAAGAAGCGGGTGTACTGAGCCCGCAATGGCGGCGGCAATCCGCCGCGCCTTGCTGCCCTGGCTGCTGCTGGCCGGCTGCGCGGCGGGGCCGATTCCGCCGCCGGCTTCGCTCGGGCTCGACGCGTTCTACACGCGGTACGTCGACGCCAAGGGCATTCCGATCGTGGCGTCTCGCCGGGTGGACCCGAAAACGCTGCTCGCCGCGCGCGACATTGTGAACGGCATGCTCGCACACCGGCCGGACCTGCGCGCGGTGCTGGTGCACGAAGGCTACCGCGTGGCCGTCATGGCAGAGGGGGAGAGCACGCTCGACCTGCCCGAGCAGGCGCATTGGACCCGGCCGGCGCGCGACGATCCGCGGCTCACCCGCTGCGAGCGGATTCATTACGACGAGCGCATCGGCCGACTGTCCGACCGGCAGTATTGGGATCAGCGCGCGCGCGGCATGGCCGGCCCGCTGACCAGCGGTGCGGCGGAGGACCTGCTCGGCCTCAAGACTTCGCGCTACTACGGCGAGACGATCTTCGTTCACGAGTTCAGTCACGACGTGCTCGCCGCGACCCGCGTCGCCGATCCCGCGCTCTACGCTGCCGTCGCACGAGCGTACTCGGAGGCGCTGGCGACGGGTCTGTGGAAGGACGAGTACGCCTCCACCAGCGTGGACGAGTACTGGGCGGAAGGATCGCAGTTCTGGTTCGATTCCAATCGCCTCGCGGTGTTCGGCGGCCGGCGAATCCTCAATCATGCCGATCTCGCGGCGTACGATCCGGCGCTTTGCGCGGCGCTGGCCCGGGCATACGGCGCCTCGCACCATCTCGCTGGCGATCCGTTCTGGATGTCGCCCGCGCGCATCCCGCCCGGGCCGATTCCCGAGAACACCGCCGAGCAGTGCTGAGGATCGTGGTCAATTTTCGTTGACCAATTCCGGCAACACCAAACGAACCATTTCCCGCAAGAACTGGACAACAGGAGGGGGCAAACTTTTGAAGGAGCCCCGCGCATGCCCAGTTCAATCGACCGCCAGGCCACCCGCAGCGAACGGCGCGTTCTGCCCGAATCGTATGATGTTCACTGGTCTGCCGCGCGCAAGGCAGAAGTGGTCCGCGCGGTGCGCGACAAGCTGATCACGTTCGACGAGGCGCGCTGGCGCTACCTGCTGAGCCGCAGCGAGTTCAAGAGCTGGCAGTCCGACCTCGCCAGGCGCGGCCAGCAGGACCTGCAGTTCGACCTCACCGAAGTGAGCTGAGCCGGCAGAACTCTCCGGCCGGCACTCTCCGGCGCGACGCGCGTTGGACGGGCATGAAGCCGGAGATCGAGACCACGGCGGTTCGCGCGCAGCAAAAGTTGGCGCGGAGCGCCGACACTCTCGTCGACAGTGCCCAGACGCAGGAGGACAGCGCCGACCGGCGCACCAGGCTTGCGTCCGACCGCACGCTGCTCGCCGCCGAGCGGACGTACGCCGCGTGGATGCGCACCGGGCTTGCCGCGCTGGCGGCGGGCATCGGTGCGCAGGCGCTGCTCGACAAGCTGGTGCCGGGCTGGCTCGTGCTCGCCACCTCGATTGCGCTGCTGCTGTTCGCCGAATTCTGCTTCGTCGCGGGAATTTGGCGCGAGGTGACGGGCAACCGCATCCGTCCGGACCCGGACACCGCCGCGCTGCCCGCGTGGCTGCTGGTGCTGTTCAACGGCTTCCTGATCGCGGTGGGCGTTGCAGTGCTGATCGGCATCGCGACTCGCTGAGAAGAAGTCCCGCTGAGTGGCAGTTCGGCGTTAGCGAGCCGGCATCAGCCCTGGCGCAGCATCGGCAGCGAGCGGCAGCGGCCGCACGTCGCGCGTGTCATGACGCATCACGATCACGCTGCACCCGTCGATGCGCTTGTCCACCGCCGCCATCAACAACGGGCGATCCGGGCCAGCGATGCGCCTATCGAGCCTGGGCAGCCCGCGCTCCTCGCGCACCTGCTGGATGCGTTCGCGGCAGCTCACCTGCTTCGCAGAGGACGGCTCAGATGAAGCACCGTGCGCGTAGTGTGTGACGGCCGGTTCGGCCAGCACCAGCGGCGCGGCGGCGAGCAGGGCGAGGGCGGCTTTTATCGGCTCTCTCCTTCGCTCGCGAAGTTAGCTCAACCCTGCTTGCGGCTCAACTCGCGCATCGCATCGTCGAGCCCGTCGAGCGTCAACGGGTACATCCGATCGTTCAGCAACTGCTTGATGATCTTGGTCGACTGCGAATAGCCCCACTGCTGTTCGGGCACCGGGTTGAGCCACACGGTCGCGGGATAAGTCTGCGTCACCCGCTGCATCCACACCGCGCCGGCTTCGTCGTTCATGTGCTCGACACTGCCGCCGGGGTGGGTGATCTCGTACGGGCTCATCGCCGCGTCGCCGACAAACACGATCTTGTAGTCGTGCCCAAACTTGTGGAGCACGTCCCAGGTCTTCGTCCGCTCCTGCCAGCGGCGTCGGTTGTCCTTCCACACCCCTTCGTAGAGACAGTTGTGGAAGTAGAAGAACTCAAGGTTCTTGAACTCCGCGGTGGCGGCGCTGAACAGCTCCTCGACCAGCTTGATGAACGGATCCATCGATCCGCCCACGTCGAGAAACAGCAGCAGCTTGACCGCGTTGTGCCGCTCGGGCCGCATGTGGATGTCGAGCCAGCCCTGCTTGGCCGTGCCTTCGATCGTGGCGTCGAGATCAAGCTCGTCGGCGCTGCCTTCGCGCGCGAACCGGCGCAGGCGGCGCATGGCGATCTTGATGTTGCGCGTGCCCAGCTCGCGGGTGTTGTCGAGGTTCTTGAACTCGCGCTTTTCCCACACCTTGAGCGCGCGCTTGTGCTTGCTCTCGCCGCCGATGCGGACGCCTTCGGGGTTGTAGCCGTTGTTGCCGAACGGACTGGTGCCGCCGGTGCCGATCCACTTGCTGCCGCCCTCGTGGCGCTTCTGCTGTTCCTCGAGCCGCTTCTTGAGCGTCTCCATGATCTCGTCCCACGAGCCGAGCGACTGGATCGCCTCCATCTCTTCCGGCGTGAGGAACTTCTCGGCGACCGCTTTCAGCCAGTCCTCGGGAATCTCGACCTGTTGCTGGCCGTAGTCGGTGAGGATGCCCTTGAAGACCTTCTGGAACACCTGGTCGAAGCGGTCGATCAGCCCTTCGTCCTTCACGAAAGTCGCGCGGCTGAGGTAGTAGAAGGCCTCGGGGGTCTGCTCGATCACGTCCTTGTCGAGCGCCTCGAGCAGGGTGAGGTGCTCCTTGAAGCTGGCGGGAATGCCCGCGGCGCGCAGCTCGTCGACGAAGTTGAAGAACATGGCGCAAGGCTTATCGCGCGCCGCCGCTTTACGCCAGCGTCAACTTGGCCCTTCGCGCCTAGCCAAATAGGGGTGCGCTTAAAGCTTCGCTAACCATGGGAGGCTAATCCCGCCTGACGACTACGCCGACCAGCGCGCATGACACTTCGGGGGCACACTCTTCTCAATGGAACACGTAACGATCGACACCGCGCTCGCCTCGGCCATCGACCGCATTCCGGCAAGCTGCGGCGAGGTCACCGTCGGCTGCACCGACGTGGCGGGACTGGTCAACTCGGTCCTTGCGTCGTCGGAAAAGCTGCGCGCCGAGCACGTCGCGCTCGCCGATACCGTCGCCGAGCTCGAGGCCGACCAGCGCAAGGTCGCCGAGGCGAGCGACGAAGCGCGCCTGCTGTCCGAACGGGCGATCGAGCGGCTCGGCGAGGGCACCGCGATGATCCAGTCCTCGCTGGGGCAAATCGGCGAGCTGCTCGCGCTGGTCGATACATTGACCCAGCACGTCACCGGGTTTGCCGCGGCGATGGATCAGGTCCGCCGCAGCGCGCAGGAGATCGACCAGATCGCGGAGACGACGAACATCCTCGCGCTCAACGCCACCATCGAGGCGATGCGTGCGGGCGACGCGGGCCGCACGTTCGCGGTGGTCGCGAACGAGGTGAAAAGCCTCGCCAGCGACACCCGCAGGGCGACCGAGGAGATCGGCCGCACGATCGCCACCCTGGGCGAGGAGGCAGAGCAGGTCATCGGCCAGATCGAGGTCGGGGCGCAGGCGAGCGAAGATGCGCGGCGGTCAGTCGGCCAGATCGAGGCCACCATCCGCAGCGTCTCCGACCTCATCGTCGAGGTCGACGGCCAGAACGACCAGATCACCCGCGCCACCTCGACCATCTCGTCGCACGTTAACAAGGTGCAGGACGTGCTCGACGCGTTCGATGCCGCGGCGGTCGAGAACGAGACGATGCTCGGGGCCGCGCACACGCGCATCGAATCGCTCGAGATGACCGCGAGCGAGATGTTCGACGCAATCGTGAAGGCCGGCCTGTCGCCGCAGGACAGCGCGATGGTCGAAAAGGCGCAGACCTTCGCCCGCGAAATCGCCGGACGCGCCGAACAGGAGATGGCCGAGGGACGCCTGACCTTCGACGCGCTGTTCGATCAGAGCTACCGCGAGATACCCGGCAGCAATCCCAAGCGATACCGGACCAGTCTCAGCGACTGGGCCGACCGCAACTGGCGCCCGGTGATCGACCGCGTGGTCGCGGAAGGCGGCGCGGTGAAGATGTGCAGCCAGGCCGACATGAACGGCTTCCTTCCGACGCACATCTCCGACCGCTCGCGCCAGCCCACCGGCGACCTGCAGCACGACACCAAGTACTGCCGCAACGGCCGCATCCTCCTCGACGCGATCGATCGGAAGGCCAAGCGCAGCAGCGACCCCTACATGATGGCGGTCTACCGCCAGGAAGGCGACGGGCGAACTTACGAGATCGTGCGCAACGTCTACGTGCCGCTGGTGATCGACGGCCGCCGCTGGGGTGATTTCGAGCTTGCTTACGTGCTCTAGACGGTAGGGCGCCCGTGCGGGTGGTCTATCCGCGCGTTACCGATTAAATCCGCAGCATGCGCGTTCGAGCAACCATAGAGCGTCTCAAGGCGATGCAGCCGGAGCTTGCGAGATCGGGCATTGCTGCGCTGTACCGGTTCGGATCATTTGCCCGCGGGGAGGGGCGCGAGGATTCGGACATCGATCTCGCCTTCGAAGTCGATCCGGGACGGCGCTTCAACCTTTTCGACCAGGCATCGCTCCAGGTGATGCTTGAACAGCGCCTCGGCCGTCCCGTCGATTTCCTCGAGCGCCATGCAATCCACCCCGATCTCCGTCCCCGAATAGAGCGGGATCTGGTGCGCGTGTTTTGAAAGACGAGGAACGCGATTGGTTTCATCTGCGACAGATGCTGCGCTTTATCGCGCATATCGAGCGGCGCCTGGCGGCCAAGTCCGAAGAGGAGTTCCAGTCCGACGGGGACGAAATCGACCTGACGGCCACAGGTTTCAGATGATCGGCGAGGCAGCCCGGCGACTGTCCGACACGTTAAAGGCAGGCAATCCCGACATCAACTGGTCGGCCATCGTGGCGATGCGCAACATCATCGCACACGACTACGAAGGCATCGCCGCGACGGTCATGTGGCGCGCTGCCAAAGACGAGTTGAACTCCTTGAGCCGCGTCTGCCGGACCGAACTGCAAACATTGGGCGAAGACGCGCCGGACGAGTGATCCGGCGAGTCTGCTCGTCCGATGTTACCGCAATTCACTCTCGTCGTCAGGCCCCCTGGCGCCGCGACATGAACGCAAGCCGTTCGAACAGCATGACGTCCTGTTCGTTCTTGAGCAGCGCGCCGTGAAGCGGCGGGATCGCCTTGGTGGGGTCGCGGTCCTGCAGCACTTCCAGCGGCATGTCCTCGTTGAGCAGCAGCTTCAGCCAATCGAGCAGCTCGCTGGTCGAGGGCTTCTTCTTGAGGCCCGGCACTTCGCGGATCTCGTAGAACACGTCCATCGCCTTGCTGACGAGGTTCTTCTGGATGCCCGGATAGTGGACCTCGATAATCTCGCGCATCGTATCGCGGTCGGGGAACTTGATGTAGTGGAAGAAGCAGCGGCGCAGAAACGCGTCGGGCAGCTCCTTCTCGTTGTTCGAGGTGATGACGACGATCGGGCGCTCCTTCGCCGCGACGGTCTCCTGCGTCTCGTAGACGTCGAAGCTCATCCGGTCGAGCTCCTGAAGGAGGTCGTTCGGGAACTCGATGTCGGCCTTGTCAATCTCGTCGATCAGCAGCACCGGAAGGGTGGGCGATGTAAACGCGTCCCACAGCTTCCCACGCTTGATGTAGTTGCGGATATCGTGGACTCGCTCGTCTCCCAGCTGCCCGTCACGCAGGCGGGCGACCGCGTCGTATTCGTAGAGGCCCTGGTGCGCCTTGGTGGTCGACTTGACGTTCCACTCGATCAGCGGCGCGTCGATCGCCTGGGCGATCTCGTGCGCGAGCACGGTCTTGCCGGTGCCCGGCTCGCCCTTGACCAGCAGCGGCCGGCGCAAGGTGACGGCGGCGTTCACGGCGACCTTGAGGTCCTCGGTCGCGATGTAACTGCTGGTGCCTTCGAAGCGGGTGGTCTCGGTCATGCGTTGTCCCTTGCAACTTTACGTTGGCGTAAACGCGGGCGGGCGCGAGGGCAAGGCCCCGAAATTGAGAGTTCGCGCCGCCACCCGCAGGTGCGCCCGCGGCGGGTTTGTGACATGGGGCAGCCATGCCGAGCGAATCCCTGCGCATCGAAGCTGCCGACGGTCACGCGCTTGCCGCCACGCTCGAACTGCCCGCGGGCGAGCCGCTGGGCGCGGCGGTGTTCGCGCATTGCTTCACCTGCACGCGGCAGAGCCGGGCGGCGGTCGCGGTCAGCCGCGAGCTGGCGGAGAAGGGCATCGCCTGCCTGAGGTTCGACTTCTCCGGCCTCGGCGACAGCGAAGGCGACTTCGGCAGCGACAGCCTGCCCGCGGATGTTGCCGATGTGACCGCGGCGACCGCGTGGCTCGTAAACCGCTTCGGGCCGGGCGTCCTGCTGGTGGGCCACAGCCTGGGCGGCGCCGCGGTGCTGGCGGCGGCAGGCGAAATCGCCGATGTGGCCGCGGTGGCGACGATCGGCGCGCCAGCCAGCGTGGACCACGTGCTGCGCCAGATCGACGGCGACATCGCCGCGATCGAGCGTGACGGGGCAGGGCCGGTGACGATCGCCGGCCGCCCGTTCACGCTCACCCGCCGGTTCATCGAGAACGTGCGCGGGGTGGATCTTGCCGGCGACGTCGAGCGGCTCGGCCGCCCGCTGATGATCATGCATTCGCCGACCGACCAGCTCGTCGGGATCGAGAACGCCGCGCGGCTGTTCGCGGCAGCGCGCCATCCCAAGAGCTTCGTCAGCCTCGCCGGGGCCGATCATCTGCTGCTGGAAGCGAGAGACGCCGATTTCGCCGCGGCCGTGATCGCCGCCTGGGCCGGGCGCTACTTGCCGGCGGAGGCGGGGCGCTTCGACTGAACGGTGAAGGTGAACGCGCTGCCGCGTTCGCAGGGCTGTTCCAGCACCTCCGTTCCCAGGCTGCGCGCGATCGCCGACATGATGCGGGTGCCGAGCCCGGTGCCCTGCGGCGCGTCTTCGGAATCGAAGCCGTCGCCGTCGTCCGCCACGGTGACGGAGAAGCCGCCGTCGGTCCGCGACAGCGACACGAGGATGCGCCCGGTCCGCCCGGGAGCAAACGCGTACTTGGCGGCATTGCTGACGAGTTCGTTTACGATGACGCCGACAGAGACCGCCACGTCGGGCAAAGTCTCGACCGGCTCGGCGTCGAGCTCAAGCGCGATGTCCGCTGCGCGGTCCGCCATGCTTTCGCGCAGTTCGTCGGCGAGGTTCAAGAGGTAGGCGTCGAGATCGATCGTGGTGAGGTCGTCGCGGGTGTAGAGCCGGTGGTGCACCTTGGCGATCGCGCGGATGCGGTTCTGAGTGGCTTCGAGCGCATCGCGCGCGGCCTCGTCGTCGGTCTGGTGCGCCTGCATGCTCACGAAGCTGAGCACCATCTGCAAGCTGTTCGAGACGCGGTGGTGGACTTCGCGCACGAGCATCTCGAGCCGGTCGTTGGCCTGCCGCAGCTCGGCCTCGGCGGCGCGCTTCTCCCGCTCGAGCCCGTCGCGCGACAGCGCCTGGCGGAAGCGCCCGTCGAGCGTGTCGAAGAAACTCTCGCCCACCGTCTTGACCACGAAATCGAGCGCGCCCGCGTGCAGCGCCTCGACCGCGACGCCGGTATCGTCGTTGCCGGTGACGAAGACCACCGGCGGATGACCCGGTTCGGCGACGATCTGGTCGAGCATCTGGCGGCCGCTCTTGCCGGGCATGTGGTTGTCGATCGCGACCAGGTCGAAGCGCTCCTCGGCGATCTTCGCCAGGCCCGCGTCGGCGCTCAGCGCGGTCTCGACCGAGAATCCGCGCCGCTCGAGCGCGCGCTGCGCGAGCCGGCACAGGCCCGCGTCGTCGTCGACATAGAGGATGCGCGGCGCGGTCACGGCCGGGAGGGGCGGGCTTACTGCCCGTCGCCCTCCGGCACCTGGATCACCGCGAGGAACAGCCCTAGCTGGCGGATCGCGTCGGCAAAACTTTCGTAGTTTACCGGTTTGGTGATGTAGACGTTGCAGCCGAGATCGTAACAGCGCTGAATCTCGACCTTGTCGTCGGTCGTCGTCAGCACGACGACGGGCGTGCGGTGCAGCCGCTCGTCGCTCTTGATCTTCTCCAGGATCGCGGTGCCGCTCATGTCCGGCAGGTTGAGGTCGAGCAGCACCAGCGCCGGGCCGTTGAGCGCGGGGCCGTCGGACGAATTGAAGATGTAATCGAGCGCGCTCGTGCCGTCGAGGAAGTGCTTCACGTCGTTCGAGATGCCGGCGCGGCGAATGTTCTTCTCGATCAGCCGGGCGTGCCCCTCGTCGTCCTCGATCATGATGATGCCGACGGTCTGGTGGACTTTCATGCGCGTGCTTCCGTTGCGACGTATCTGGCGGGCAGCGAGAGCCTGAATCTTGCGCCGCGGTCAAGCTCCGATTCAAGGCTGACGTTCCCCCCCAGACGGTAGGCAAGCGCCCGCACATTGGCGAGGCCCAGGCCTTCGCCCGGCTGATCCTGCGTGCCCGCGCGGCGGAACAGCTCGAACACGCGCTCGTGATCTTCGGGAGCGATGCCGCGGCCGTTGTCGATCACGTCGATGTGGACCAGCGGCCCTTCGCGGCTCCCGCTGACGGTCACCTCGCCCGCTCGCGCGGGGCTGAGATACTTGAGCGCGTTTTCGACGAGGTTCGAAAGAATTTGCTCGACCGCGAGTCGGTCGCTCTCGAGGTTCGGCACCGACTTGACGATCACGCTGGCCCCGGCGTCCTCGGCCCGCCGATGCAGCGAGGCGACCACGCCCTCGACCAGCGCGTCCATGTCGAGCGGCTCGGGGGCGAGCGTCCGGCGCCCCTGCCGCGACAGCTCGAGGATCGAATTGATCAACCGGTCCATCTTCTCGGTCGAACTGCGGATGAAGCCCAGCGCCTCGGGGAGGTCCTCGTCGACCGCGACCCAGGTCGCCTCGTCGCGCGCGGCGGGATCGTCGGCAAACAGCTTTTCGAGATAGGCGCGGATGGTCTTGCGCGCTTCGTCGAGTTCGGCGGTGAAGCCGAGCACGTTGACCAGCGGCGAGCGCAAGTCGTGGCTGACGATGTAGGCGAAGCGCTGGATTTCCTGGTTCGCGCGCAGCAGCTCGGCGGTGCGCGCGGCGACCGATTCCTCGAGCCCTTCGTTGGCGCTGCGCAGCTCGCTCTGCGCGCGCGTGAGCTCGCGGTTGTAGCGCAGCACCAGCACGATAACCGCCACCAGCATGACGATCAGCAGCGCGACGGCTGTGCCGCCGACCAGATAGAACCGGCCGAGCGAAGTGACCTGCTCGCGGTTGCGCGCGATCAGCAAGCGATCCTCCTCGCCGATCATCTCGTTGCCGAGCGCGCGGATACGGCGAGTGAGCTGCACCCCCGGCTCGGCATCGAAGCCCTCCTCGCGCAGGGCCAGCGCGTCGATCCCGGGGGTGAGGACGTTGTCGCCGATCACCTCGCTGCGCTTCGCCGCGAGCTGGCGGATGGCCTCGGCGCGGCGCGTCTGGAACGGATTGTCGGCGAGCAGGTCCTCGACCTCCGACACCCCGCTCGCGAGCGAGGCCTCGCTCTGGCGGACATTGCGCAGGAACGACGGGTCCGCCGAGATCAGGAATCCGCGCCGCGCGGTCTCGATCCGCTCGTTGTAGAGCAGCACGCTGGTCAGGACGGTCTTTGCGCGCAGCGTATGTTCGACCTCGTTGTTGGTGGAGGTCACGCGCCCGATCAGCGCGACCGCGGCCCACAGCGCGATCAGCAGCAGCCCCGCGCTCGCGGTCAACAGCAGCAGGACCGGGCGGTTGCCCTGGAAGCGCAGCAGCGTGGCGCGGGTGAGCGCGCGCCGGTCAGGCATCGATCATTTCGCGGTCGAGCTCGCCGGCGCGGTTCTGGATGAAGTTGAACCGGTGCTCCGGGTTGCGCCCCATCAGCTGATCGACCAGCTCCTTCACCGCATGGCGCTGCTCGTGCTCGGG
The DNA here is from genome assembly GCA_051958885.1 of Tsuneonella sp. Taxonomy (GTDB): domain Bacteria; phylum Pseudomonadota; class Alphaproteobacteria; order Sphingomonadales; family Sphingomonadaceae; genus Tsuneonella. Next base: position 1,649 of record JBQCFR010000207.1, on the reverse strand, counting down.
GGGCAGGGTGATGCGGATCAGGCTGCGGCTCTCCGGGTTCATCGTCGTTTCGCGCAGCTGTGCCGGGTTCATCTCGCCGAGGCCTTTGAACCGGCTGACCTCGACCTTGCGGCCCTTGAACTGGCCGGCCTCGATCTCGGCACGGTGGGCGTCATCGCGGGCGTAGGCGCTCTCCTTGCCCGCGGTCAGCTTGTAGAGCGGCGGCTGCGCGAGGTAGAGAGAGCCGCCGCGCACGATCTCCGGCATTTCCTGGAAGAAGAACGTCATCAGCAGCGTGGCGATGTGCGCCCCGTCGACGTCCGCGTCGGTCATGATGACGATCCGGTCGTAGCGCAAGTTGCCCGGGTCGCAGTCCTTGCGCGTGCCGCAGCCGAGCGCGAGGATCAGGTCGGCGATCTCGCTGTTGGCGCGGATCTTGTCGGCGCTCGCGCTGGCGACGTTGAGGATCTTGCCGCGGATCGGCAGGATCGCCTGGGTCTTGCGGTCGCGCGCCTGCTTGGCGCTGCCCCCGGCACTGTCGCCTTCGACGATGAACAGCTCGGTTTCGCCCGATCCTTCGCCCGAGCAATCGGTGAGCTTGCCGGGCAAGCGCAGCTTCTTGGCGTTGGTGGCGGTCTTGCGCTTGACCTCGCGCTCGGCCTTGCGCTTCAGCCGCTCGTCCATGCGCTCCATGACGCTGGCGAGCAGCGCACGGCCGCGCTCCATGTTGTCGGCCAGGAAATGGTCGAAGTGGTCGCGCACCGCATTCTCGACGAAGCGCGCCGCCTCGGGGCTGGTCAGCCGGTCCTTGGTCTGGCTCTGGAACGAGGGATCGCGGATGAACACGCTGAGCATCACCTCGGCGCCGGTCATGACGTCGTCGGCGCTGAGGTCCTTGGCCTTCCTGGCGTTGGTCAGTTCGCCGAACGCGCGCAGGCCCTTGGTGAGCGCCGCGCGCAGGCCCTGCTCGTGCGTGCCCCCGTCGGGTGTGGGCACGGTGTTGCAGTACCAGCTCGCCGATCCGTCGGACCACAGCGGCCAGGCGATCGCCCATTCGACGCGGCCCTGGTCGTCGGGGAAGTCCTGGTTGCCGGTGAACGGCTGGCTGGTGACGCACTCGCGCGCGCCGATCTGTTCGGCGAGATGATCCGCGAGCCCGCCGGGAAACTTGAACACCGCTTCGGCCGGGACATCGTCGCTTGCGAGCGACGCGGCGCATTTCCAGCGAATCTCGACCCCCGCGAACAGGTAGGCCTTCGAGCGGGCGAGCTTGAACAGCCGCCTGGGGCTGAATTCGCGCTCGCCGAAGATCTCGCTGTCGGGCGTGAAGCTGACGGTGGTGCCGCGGCGGTTGGGCGTGGGGCCAAGCTGCTGCAGCGGCCCGAGCGTCTCGCCGCGGGCGAACTCCTGCGCGTAGAGCTGCCGGTCGCGCGCGACCTCGACCCGCGTGTGCGAGCTGAGCGCGTTGACCACGCTGACGCCCACGCCGTGCAGGCCCCCGCTGGTGGCGTAGGCCTTGCCCGAGAACTTGCCGCCCGAGTGAAGCGTGCCGAGGATCACCTCGAGCGTCGATTTGCCGGGGAACTTGGGATGCTCGGCCACCGGCATGCCGCGCCCGTTGTCGGCGATCGTCAGCCGGTTGCCGTCCTCCAGGCTGACCTCGATCCGGG